>JAHRWJ010000214.1 GCA_019090185.1 Immundisolibacteraceae bacterium | reverse complement strand
AGGTTCCCTAACATCCAGAGCAGGATTAATTGAATTACGCAGGATTAGCCATCAAGGCTTTGAATGTGATGGTTCTACCGCTATACTTGCGCCGCTTTCCAAGCAGGTTGTCAGCTCAACACTCATCGGTAACGATGGCAGCCAATATCACTTAGAAAGTACAAGTAAAGAATGCCGGGATGGCGAAACTGGTAGACGCACCAGACTCAAAATCTGGCGGGGGCAACTCCGTGTCGGTTCGACTCCGACTCTCGGCACCATTCTTTCTGCTTTATCCGCCTTCCATTAGATTGCCCCAGGTAGGCGATATCTCGATCCAACAGGGTCAGGTCAGAGCTTTCCGCATCTAACCTCGATCAAACTAATATCATCAAGCTGATCCTGGCCTTCATCGTTCGATACCAGGGTGGTTACCATTTTTTTAAAACGACCCTCAGCTGGAATGGTTTGCATCAACTCACGTAACCCCTCTTCACCGACTATATTGCCCCGTGCGTCTTTACGCTCGATGGCACCGTCGCTATAGAGATAAAGTCGACTATCAACGGGTAGATCGTAATTGAGGGTCGCACTGCGAAACTCTACTTCTGGCTGTATCCCCAGAGGCATGTGCATCGATGCGAAACTCATTAACTCTTCGCCCTGGTCTGAAACCAGATACCCCGGTGGCATCCCGCCCATCCACATCTCCACCTTGCTAAATGACTGATCAAATAACAGTGCATTGGCCGCAAAAAACATGGAATCTGGCAAACTCTGGTAGAGATAGCCATTGATCTGGCGAACCAGCTCAGGCAACACAACCCCTTGCTCACACAAATCAAAAAAAGCCTGCTGCACTGGCATTGTGCCCATCGCTGCCTGCAATCCATGACCGGTAAAGTCACCAACCAGAACATAAATCTGCCCGACGGGACCCTGACTCATCAGCATGATATCGCCGTTAAATGCGGAAGCCGGAGAGGTGTGGTAATGGAACCGTTGCGGATCCTGATAGCTACGCTGCAGGGCCTTGTCAAAGAAGTGACCAATCAGATCCGCTTCCTGACGTAAACGACGGTTATACAGGCTTAACTCGCGGTTGTTTTCAACCAGCTGCTGATTCAGTTCTCGAATCCGTAAGTGGGCACTGATTTTCGATTCCAGCACCTCCGCCCGAACCGGCTGGGCAATAAAATCATCACCGCCTGCCTGTATAGCCTGGCTCAGGGAGCTGTCTGAAGTTTGTGCCGTAACGAAAATAATGGGTAAATAGGCATCATCTGGACGGGAGTTTGCTTCGGCCTTAATCAGCCCCGCCGCTTCATAGCCATCCATATTAGGCATGGAGATATCAAGCAAGATCAGGTCTGGGGACTGCCCCGTAGCAGCTGCCACCGCCAGGGCCCCATCTTCTGCAGCAATAGTCTCATGACCAAATTTTTCACACAGACGCTGTAAAAGCAGCCTATTTGACGGCAGGTCATCAACAACAAGAATCTTTGCCATGGTCGTTAACTAAATTTGAATTTTATTTCGAAATGCGCGGCTTCCAGTACTTTGCGTACATAAGGATCCTTAACCTTAATAGCAATATCGCCATCCGGTTTGCCCAGGTGACTCTTCATGATCAGCATTGCTCCAAGGGCAGCGCTATCCATATAAGTACATTCAGTCAGGTCCACCGTAATACTATACGGTTTCAAATCAGGTTCAATATAGGCTTCACGCAACTCCATCACCAGGTCGTAATTAAACTCTCCCTGCACCTTTATTGTGGCTTCCTTAGATCCTTCTATATGGTGGGTCGTTATCGACATGATCTTCCTCATCCATGGGTAGGCTAGCGGGAATTTCTTCGTCAAAAATATCGGCACCGCTAACCTGTGCTTTAATTTTTAATCGCACCGACTACAACCTCATTATCAAACCAGACTATTAGCCTGATCGCTTAAATGGCAACTGATCTGCGGTTAAGTTAGCGAGCATCAAATTCGCAAAATATTTTCAGCGGACTCATCCGCCAGAGATGCGAAAATAACACTCGATAACCGATAGCGATTCGCAAGCCTACAGGCTGACATAGGCCAGCATCAATCCGCCTAAAGACTTCAGAGCCGAATTCCCAGAGCAGGCCTTATAAACGCCCAATGATGTCCCATTTTAGCAATCGGCAGACAGGCCGGTCTGTTGAGCCTGACCAACCGCCGTATCAATTACAGCTTGTTATGGGTACCATCACAAAAAGGTGGGGTTTTAGTCTGCTTGCATCCACACCAGGCCACCTTGCCAGCTTCTTTTATCTCGTGCAGCAGAGGCACGAACTCGGTGCCTTTGTGAGCACCGTCGCAGAATGGCTGATCGGCCGACTTTTTGCAGGCACACCAGTAATACTCACCCGGATCCATCTCTTCGATGTAGGGTCCGTTCTGTTGCGGATTCGAATCACTCATTGCTCTCTCCTCTTGTTTTAAAACCTGTTTTTAAAATAATTTTGCCACTGATGGTCAAGATCAGCCTTCTTTACAGTCTGGTTGCTGCAATTTATCAGCATTAGCGACCAAAAAATCATTCATCGATACACGGTTTACCTAAGCGTCACCATCACTGGCCATTTTTCGAGCTGCGACAAAATCGAGCATCCGTGCAACGGGTAACACCGCTTTTTCGATAACCCCTGAATCGAGGGTTATTTCATGACCGCCGTTTCTCAACAGATCACCCATTCGCTGCATGGTGTTCATTGCCATCCAGGGGCAATGGGCACAACTGTTACAGGTTGCACTTTTACCGGCGGTCGGTGCCTCAAGGAATTTTTTGCCCGGCGCTAACTGGCGCATGCGATGAAAAATACCGCGATCGGTGGCGACAATAAAGGTTGTTGCCGCTGAATCCACCACTGCCTGAATCAACGCACTGGTAGAACCAACCACATCCGCCTGCTCAATAACCCCAGCCGGCGATTCTGGGTGCACCAGCACGAGCGCATCCGGATGTTGCTGACGCAAGACGACCAACTCACTAGCCTTAAATTCTTCATGCACCAGGCAAGCACCCTGCCAAAGCAACATATCCGCACCGGTCTGCTGCTGAATATAAGCGCCGAGGTGCTGATCGGGTGCCCAGAGAATTTTCTCTCCACGCGCTTTTAAATCGGCAACGATTTCCAGCGCACAACTTGAAGTCACCACCCAGTCAGCCCGCGCCTTCACGGCTGCACTGGTATTAGCATAGACCACTACCGTACGGTCGGGGTGCTGGTCACAGTAGGCGGCAAAATCATCCTCCGGACACCCCAGGTCAAGAGAACAGGTTGCCTCCAGGTCTGGCACCAATACGGTTTTTTCAGGACTCAACATTTTCGCGGTTTCGCCCATAAAGCGGACCCCAGCGACCACCAGAGTTTTAGCCGGATGGTCCCGGCCAAACCGAGCCATTTCCAGGGAATCAGCCACACAGCCACCGCTGAAATCGGCAAGCTCCTGAATCAGTTCATCGGTGTAATAATGAGCTACTAATACCGCGTCCTGTTGCTGCAAAAGCTCAGTGAGTTCAGCAAACAGCGATTGTTTGGCATTGTCACCAAGGTCGCTATCTAGCGCTTCGTCCAGGTCAGGAAAAAAAACTTGTGCACTAAGAGTATCTGTCTGGTCTACATCCATTACCGTAAATCCGTATCCCCGAGCTAATTTTGGCTCATTTCTTCAAAATTCCATCCATCTTAATATGGAACCGCCGAACAGGTAAAACCTGCTGTTTTCATCACTAAACCAACATCATCAACTCACCGTTTTTAATATCAGCAAAGCACTTAAACAGATCCATAGGCTATATGGTGACAAACGGCCCACTATGCAAGGCCTCTATCAAAGCCCTACAACGGGTCCAGCAACTCAATCCAGTGTTTAACCGGTACCGGGCTTTGAGCTTGCAAATGCATCTGGCAACCGATATTTGCGGTCAAAATTAGCTCTGGAGAGGCTTCATTGAGATGGCTAATTTTATTCTCGCGTAACTTTTCGGCAAGCTTCGGCTGTAACAGGCTATAGGTCCCAGCAGACCCACAACAGATGTGACCGTCAACCACCGGCAACAAGATATGGCCAAGCCCCTTGAGGATTTTTTCGACCTGCCCCGATAGGCCAAAGCCATGCTGTAGGGTGCAGGGACATTGAAAAGCCACCTTGCGGGCAATTTTTTTCGGCAAACTGTCCAACGCTTCTGCAGCCAGAATCTCCGCCGGGTCCTTCACTAACGCCGAAATTTTTGCCGCACGTTCGCCGTACACCGGGTCATCCAGCAGTAATCGACCATAATCTGCCAGCGCCACGCCGCAACCACTGGCACCGGCAACGATTGCCTCAGCGCCCTGCTCCACCT
>JAHRWJ010000213.1 GCA_019090185.1 Immundisolibacteraceae bacterium | reverse complement strand
CGGGTAACCGCAGTCTCAATCGCCCTGATTTCAGTGGCCATTCGAGTCCCGCGAGAATCGGCAATAACCTCAAAAACCCTTGGCGCCACTGCGGCAGCCAAAATAGCGATAATCGCTAGCACACCGATCATCTCGATCAGAGTGAAACCCCTGGCAACTGCCTGAAACTTCAACGATGAATATTGGTTTTTCATTTCCTGACACTCCACAACAAGTAAAATAATATCTAATTCCGTGTAACCGGAATCTCTAATTCTTAACAAATAAAGCCGATCTAATTACTGTTCTCTCACCACCCTAAAACCGATAAAAGCAAGTTTCTTGTCTACGGCCGCCCGGCCGCGGGCAGCCACGCCAACATTACGAGGAATATCACTCCATGAGCCACCCCTGACCACCCGTTTACGACAGTCGCCATCCTGGCGCACACTCCCACTAGAAGGGCCGCCGTAATGATCCACATTCCAGCAATCTTGAACCCACTCCCAAACGTTACCCAGGCTATCGTGCAGCCCAAAGTCATTCGCTGGAAAAGCCCCTACTTCGTTTGTCTCTTCGGCCCATTGGTCGGCACCGGCAATTTTGCCACGGCAGCAAACTTCACTACCAAAATTGGCGAAATCATGATTTGGCCATTCGCCCCACCAGAAGTCCGACTGGGTACCAGCGCGACTGGCAAACTCCCACTCTGCTTCGGCCGGTAATCGATATTTTTTACCTGTTTGTTGCGATAACCAGGCAACGTAATCACTAGCATCCTGCCAGGAGACATAAATTACTGGGCGGTTTTGGCGACCCCAATGACGATCCTCCGGTAGTGGCCGCCCCGTCTCAGTGGCAAATTTATCATATTGCTCAAAGGTCACTTCGTGAGTACCGATTGCAAAATCTCGGGCTAGATGAACAGTTCTGACTGGTCGAGCACTCGGACCATAGCGGCCAGAAACATCACCCATCTGGAATGACCCTTTGGTAATAACGACCATTTTCGGACCAGTCCCGCCGCTTGAAAGCGGATCTGAAAAGGTAATCAATTTTTTTACTGGGGTGGTCCAACGACTTTCATCAAGCTGAACTTTTTCTTCAACTTTACTGATCTCTGGCACGTTACGTTGGCTCGCCAGATAAAGTCCCGCGCCAACATTAACCACCGTAATAACGATAGCTGCGCCGATTGAGGCTATTAACAATCTCGGCGGCTTCTGTTTTTGCCCTGATTTACCACCCCTGGCCGCTGCGACTTCTCCATGGGAGCGGTCCCGTACCTTTGGAGGCGCCCGGTCGGGTGAAGCAGACTCATGAACAGAAGAGCCGGAAGGTTCTACGCTGTGATCTACCTGATCAACTTGGGCAACCGCTATCTCACTTTGACTATCTTGCATTTTCTGCTGCAGATAGGCCCGGCTATCAATCGCCTGAGGCTTGTTGGCAGCCTGCGCTACCTGTTCGGTAAAACCGCCCATACTTGGGGCTTCATCATCAACAGAGAGATGCTCGTCGCTGACCAACGACAAGTTTATGGCGGGTCGAACCGAGCTTTTTAACGCATCATTGGAGAATTCATCTACGGCCTTGGCTACCTCCAGACTGGTGAAGCTTTCATAATCCTCCAGTTCCAGCTCACCTGGTGCCTCCTCTTCCTTCATGTTCTGTACTAGTGAGGGTTTGATCGGCGTTACCGAATCTTCGTCTCGATACTGCTGAATAACTTTGGCTAGATCTTCACCATACTGAAAACGATCGGCCGGCTTTTTTGCCATTAACTGGTCGAGCACAGGCTGCAACCAGGAGACAGCGTCAGGCAGCCTGGGAATTGGGTCTCTGAGGTGTTTCATAGCCAGCGCGACCGGATTATCCGCCGTGTAGGGTTTTTCCTGGGTCAACATAAAATAAAATACACAGCCCAGACTATAGAGATCCGACCGGGAGTCTAGTTGCTCGCCGAAGGATTGTTCGGGACTCATATAGGCAGGCGTGCCCAAGGTCATACCTGCGGCAGTAACCTGGGTGTTGTCTGTTAAACCTTTGGCTAATCCAAAATCCGACAACACCACGGTGCCATCTTCACGAAATAGAATATTGCCGGGCTTGATGTCACGATGAATATAGCCCTTGCCATGCGCATAAGAGAGCGCCTTGGCCATTTGGTACATAACATCAAGCGTTTCAGGGACTCCTATACCTTTCTTGACGCGCCTGAACAGGTCGCCACCGTCAACACATTCCATGGCGATATAGTGCTGAGAGTCGACCACCCCGTAATCATAAATGACAATGATATAGGGGTAATTAAGCTGGGCAATGATGCGGGCTTCTTTTAAAAACCGCTTGGTATAGGTCGGGTCATGAGAAAGACTTTCCGACATTACCTTTAACGCAACTCGCCTGCCTAGCGACTCCTGTTCGGCCAGGTAGACAGTCGACATGCCGCCATAGCCAAGTACGCTATCGATGATGTAGCCAGGAATTTTTACGAGTTCAGACATGCACAGACATATGATTTGTTAAATTTGAGTTGTCGTTACTGAACATTATGGTCAGAGACAGCACGAAAAAGCCAAGGCTGACTGGTTGTAAATTAAACCCAGCATATCAAAACGCGGGTTAGTCGTCTCATTATTTTCTTGTTGTAGGACTATAGATATCGAACCTAACTCGCTGTCCTTTAATAGAATATGCTGGAGGTTCAATCAACCAATTACCTTTTGGTGGTCGCTTAACCACGACTCTTAACCGAGCACGCTGCCTGGCACAGCTAAATAGATCCTCAATTCCGGCAAGATCACTCCCTACCTGGCGCAGCAGCTGCATCTGCTTACGTGGCAACGCCTGCTTACCGCTGGCCTCAAACATTGGATCCAGGTAGATCACATCAAACAACAACCCCGGCTGGCTCGACAACCACTGCAACCCATCCGCTAAAATCAGTTTGGGTAGTTCAGTAACCCCCGCGATTCGAGCTCGCTCTAACCCGTCTTCGGCCAATTCATAGACCAGCGGCGCCCGCTCTAGAGCGGTCACTGGGTGCCCGAGCGCGGCTACCAACATCGCATCACCGGCCAATCCAGCCGTCGCATCTAGCACGGTCAGCAAAGATTTCTGCCGGCCCTGTATCGCCTTTACCACCAGCTCACTACGGGCCCGTAGCAACCTTTTAGCGCTGCCAACCTGCAGAAAATCAGTCTCGACCACGTACTGATTACCAGACTGATCTTTAGACAGCGCCTGTAACTT
>JAHRWJ010000212.1 GCA_019090185.1 Immundisolibacteraceae bacterium | reverse complement strand
TTCGGGTTTGCGCGAACTCGCTGCGCTCAGACAGCGCGCTGCACTGATCCGAAAGATCACTGACTTTGGGCGCGCGCCATCAGGGGATAGGTAGGTCAAAAATTAATAAAATCTTTCGGAGACTCCCATTGGTATTGATTCGGAGCCTTCACAACACCATGGTAAATAGGCTTAACTTAGAGCCATTCGGCTCAGGCCTGAATGGCACTAAGTTAAGGAGCCTCTAAAAAACTCAGGTTAAAGCAGGTGGTTTCTCAGGATGTTCAGATTTGAGGCGCAAAATACGGGTAATAGTGGGGCCATTGCTCAGAGACCCATTGATCTCTGCCCTTGCCTCCAGAACATCAAAAAAACTACTGAAGAAAATCCACAGCCGTGGTTTTGGCATTCAGCAACCGCGCCAGCGCCACCGTGTTAGACCGGCGGAACTTCCTACCCTCCTCACAAATCTCTGACAATAAAACCCAACCCATTCCAATGAAAGGTATGTCAGCTTAATCGCACCAAACCTGTTCTAGAACATGCAAGTTAAAACACCGAGCAAGATATAATCGCTACCAGCGATCACCGCCATTAAATACAGACTATAGGGAAATAGCCATGCGAAAGTACTTTGTCGGCCTACTACTGGGAACAGCACTGTTTTCCACCGTGCTGCAAGCAGCCTACATTGATTATGACGGTACGGTCGAAGCCGCAACGCCAACCAACTTTGGATTCGTTCTTGGATCCACTATGTGGGGGAGTGTTGAACAAGGAGGGGGCACCGGCACAGCGTCCGACGGGTTTAGCTCGTTAGCGGGTTTGGTACTATCCAAGTTCAGCTTCACCTTTGGCGACCTTGAACTAACAGACCATCTATCACCGACAGCTACCGCCGCAGGGTTTGAATACTATAGCGAGGGAGATAACTCTATCCAGCCGATGCAGTTTTTTTATGACGGCGATTTATGGGCAAACGCGACCTTAAATTTTTTGCAAGTAGATGTAACCAATATCAATGATGCTGATGCGACCGGTTCAGGAACCGCTAACCTAACCAGTGCCGGGGTAGATAGCGCCTTTTTTAATGAAGTCATGGCCCTAACAAGTGGCTCAGGATTATTAACATTTGACATCTATAACTTTAAACCCGTCGATTCAGGGGGTAATTTTCAAAGCGCCGGTAGAATATCTGTGCCTTCTGCGTCGGTACCAGAACCAACATTTCTACTGCTCACCGGCCCAGCCCTATTAGGTCTGTTCGGCTTACGACGCAAGCAATCAACATAAGGCTTCGCTTTACTGTTCAAGCAGCACACGGTTCAGAGAAATAGACCGTCATCCTGCTCTACCGTTAAGCATCAAAGCTGCCGGATAACCGGGGAAAACATGCCCACATTTACAACAACCCTCACCGGGTTAGCTCAAGACGAACCAAGTTGTTTAACTACCCCACTAGCAGGCATGGGCCAGCAGAAAAATGGCTAGCTATCTCAGCCATTGCAGCCCCCGGTAATCCGGCCTATTCGCAACCAGAACAGGCACCGGTCGTCTTCGCCCAATCACTTTTCACCTGGTGGCTAGTACTGAGCTTTTTTGACCTCGCCAGCCAGCTGGTATCAATACGATTCTTATAAACGGGCCAATTTACGACCGGCTGTAAACCAAATGGACCAGGGGTCAGAAACGACTGGCGATTTGCCCCACCACCGTCTGGGTTTTCGGTCTTTAACATTTCGCCCGATCCGGTCAAAAATCAACGCTTCGTGGTCGCGCGGGTATTAGCCATCATCTCAACCGGCGGGGCCAATCATCACCGATGTAGACCAATTTAAGATCAATGCGAACACCCTGACGGTGACCGCGCCTTAAAACAGCTAGCACCATCCTTTGGTCTGGTTGCTATCAGGGCAACCGATCGCTGTTCCCGAATTGGTGGTCAAGTGTTTCTAGCCTGATACCAGAGCAGGACAGCAGCGTAGAATCATTCTTAGAAAACGCCGCACAGCCGCTCTGCCGGACCAAGCGCAAACGCCGGAATCGGCTTGAGTATGCATGAACGGTTTGAAGTAATCTGGGCTTGAGCTTAGTTGTCGAAAGCCAACGCTTGGGTGCGAGAGCTCGCCACGTGAGCAGGTGCATATTTTACAAGCCGGATTCACCATTCAAGACCTGACGCTGTTCTTATACGCTTCTAGCCAATGTATAAATCTTAGCCCCCAGCTACTGGGGCTTAGCAAATAGAAATTACAAATTGGGTGAGAACAGCCAGCAGCTGGCATTTCGAATTCGTTGCCACCATGAGCTACGCAGCAGAGCAGCCTCTACCCGCTGAGAACGACCGAGAACCTCGTCGATATGGTCGTTCATCTGCCTGGCAAAATCAGTATCGAAACTCTCTATTACTAGCTCAAAATTCAGTCGCAAACTGCGAACATCTATGTTCGCTGAACCAAACTGCACATAGCTGTCGTCAATCACCAGCAATTTAGTATGAGCGAAAGGCGGCGGCTGAAAATAGACATGGATGCCGGCATCGATCAACGCCGGTAGTCGATGCAAGCTCGCCCAATGCACCAACGAATGGTCGCTCTGTTGAGGCAGAATCACGGTCACCTCAACCTCGCTAAGGGCGGCCGCCCGTAGCACTGCGTCAAGCTCCCGCGGTGGCAAAAAATAGGGAGTCATGATACGAATCGAGTGATGCGCGCGACTAATCGCCGCCAGTAACACCGCCAACAACTTGTCCAGAGGCTGCTCCGGGCCATCGGCAATTGCCCGGCAGAGAGTGTCACCGCTCATCGGCTGGATAGGCAGTGTAGCGCTCCACTGCTCGCCGGTGACATAACGCCAGTCATCTATCGCCACCTGGGTAAGTTGCTCGACTATCGGGCCGTTAAGTTTTACGACCAAATCCTGAATTTGTAACGGCGTATCCGGGCGCTGGGTATGTTGAGGCCGAATATTCATACCACCGACAAAGCCCATCAACCCATCGACCAACAACAATTTTCGATGGTTACGCAGGTTAATGGCCAACTGGGGTGGCAATAGCCGAGGCGGCAAGAAGCTACGCACGTTAACTCCCCGTTTGCGCAACTGCCGCCGAGTTTTACCGCCGTCATACCATTCACCAATACCGTCGATGATGACACGCACCTCAACCCCCCGCTGCTGGGCAGCGACCAGCTCATCGATGAAATGCTCGCCGACACCCCGGCTATCGAATATGTAACTACTCAGGTATACCCAGCTGCTAGCCTGGCCGATCGCCGCTAACATTTCCGGGTAAGCTTGGTCACCGTTCAGCAGTGGCTGCAGTTGGCAATTTGCTACCAACGGCAATCCGGTAACCCGACGACTAGTACGAATTAACGAGCCGTAGTCACCAACACTTAAAACCATCGCATCCGGCGGCGGGTTCGGTGGGCCGGTTAATGGGCGCTCTCCAGCGGCCCGCCGCCGGGCTCGACGGGTAAGCCGACTAATCCCAAAGAGCAAGTAGAGCACCACCCCACCCAGCGGAAATAGCAGGCAAATAACAATCCAGAATGCGGCACTGCGCGGATCCGACTTATTGAGCACAGCGTGGGTACAAGTGACCACCGCCACCACCACCACCAGGCCGACCAGCACTCCCTGGATGGAATCAATATCTACCGGCATGGCGGGCCTAGATCGAAATCGGCAGTGAGCGGCAAATGATCAGATAGCCCGGTCCAGGGTTTGCCGTGCAGGCGGTGGCAATCGGTCTCAGTGAGACCGCGACCATAAATACGGTCAACAGCTAATAGCGGTCGCCAAACAGGAAAAGTGCGCGCGGGCTTGCCATGTTGAGCCGCATAAATGTCCGTCAACCCCAGCTCGCCGCACAGATACTCGTTGGCCTGCCTGCGCCAGTCATTGAAATCCCCGGCGATAACCAGCGCCTCATGGTCCGGCACGTGGCTGCGGATACGTGCCACCAGTTGTTGTAGCTGGCTACGCCTTTCACCCTCGAACAACCCTAAGTGAACGCAAATCAGATGCAGTGCAACCCCTGCGATCGGTTCAATAATGCCATGCAGCAGACTGCGACTGGCATAGCGGCGGTTAGAGACATTGATATTTTCCCATTCGCTAAACGGGTGGCTGCTCAGGATCGCATTACCGTGGTGGCCACTACGGTAAATCGCATTTTTACCGTAAGCATGGTGAGGCCAGAGCTGATCGGCCAGATACTCAAACTGGGCCGTGCCCTGGGTGT
>JAHRWJ010000211.1 GCA_019090185.1 Immundisolibacteraceae bacterium | reverse complement strand
GCAGACGGTACTCACCGAATCAGCTCATCCATTCCGGACCACTCCTGTGAACTCACGTCAGACCAGCTCAGCCGAGTTTATGGGCCTCGCTGGCAGCTCATTATTGTTGGTGCAGTGGATTTATCGCTGGCGGTTGCTAAGGTCGCTATGGGACTGGACTATCAGGTTGTGATCTGTGATCCCCGCCCTGATTTCTCAGCCAACTGGAATCTGCCCGGCACTGAACTGAGCACCGAGATGCCAGATGACCTGATTAGAAGCCGTGGCATCGACGACCATTGCGCTATTGTCACCCTGACCCACGACCCAAGGTACGATGACATGGCACTGATGGAAGCGCTGGAGACCGATGCTTTTTATGTCGGCTCGCTGGGGTCGGACCGAACCCATAAAGCCCGCCTGGAACGGCTGGTTGAACTCGATGTTCCTGCCAACGCAATTGCTCGGCTACGCGGGCCCATTGGCCTGCCCATTGGTTCACACACCCCCAACGAGATCGCCATCGCCATCGCTGCGGAACTGATCGCAGTACGCAACCATGCTGAGCTTGGTACCCGCAACTTTAAGCCGGTGATGGCCAGCAATAGTCGCTCAAAAATCCAGAACGTCAGCGGGTGATCAGAGGAATACTGCTAGCGGCAGGTCGAGGCACACGATTCGGCACCGATAAGTTAATGCAGCCGATTCAGATAGAACATGACTCAAACGGGGTTAACCCGACACCTCGGTCGATCGCGTTGGTCAGCGGCTCAACATTGATTGCCAGCCTACCCGATTCGATTGCAGTCTGTAGACCAGAGCAGACCCTGCTTCGGCAACAATTAACGGAGCTGGGATTTGATGTAAGGACCTCGGACCGGGCCGATCAGGGCATGGGGTTTAGTTTAGCGGCCGCAGTCGCTGCTTGCGAAGAAACCGACGACATGGTGGTTTGCCTGGCTGACATGCCTTATATCAAAGCGATAACCATTGAAAAAATTGCCATGGTATTAGGTTCCGGCGCAGCCCTGGTGCAGCCTCTGTATCAGCAAAAACCTGGCAACCCGGTTGGCATTAACCACCGGTTTCGCCAGCTATTGCTCGAACCGAGCGGGGATTTTGGTGCTCGTAAGCTTCTTAAACAGCATGCTGGCGAAGTCTCTTACCTGGAAGTGACTGACCCGGGCGTGGTGATGGACATTGATCGGCCCGATGATCTTCACCCGCAATAAGCCCGGCCTATCGACACCCACCTGAGCCAGTAAGACTCAAGTGGGATCAATATCGATCAAAATTTCAAAACAGTATCAGGCGTCTTCTTTTAACCAGCCGTCAAGGGCGTCTATCACCTGCTGAGCCTGATCAAAGCTGGAAATATTAAACTTGGACTTCTGCGAATAAATCCCATTGCGTTTCTGATAACGACGAATGGTGAATTTTGGCGGGCCGTATTCCTGTTTACTGTTATTAAAATCCTGATACTTATAAATAATGGTAGACCAGGCTCCTTTGGAGAGAACCTTTTTATCCAGCTCCTTTACCGTTACCAGGCCGCCCTCTTCCCATTCAACGGTTAGATCTTCGATATTCTCTGACATGTTATTCACACTCCTGAAATTGGGGATAGTCACCCCAAATATATAAAATCAATCCGGCTACTTCGCCGGACTTAATAACTTCAAACCACCCATTAGCGGCCGCAATGCCTTCGGTACCACCACCGAGCCATCGGCTTGCTGATAATTCTCTAAAACAGCGACTAGAGTGCGTCCAACTGCAAGACCACTGCCATTGACGGTGTGAATAAGCGCAGGCTTGCCCGTCTCTGGATCACGCCAGCGCGCTTTCATTCGCCGCGCCTGAAAATCAAGAAAGTTACTGCAAGAAGAGATTTCCCGAAAGGTCTCCTGCGACGGTAACCAAACTTCTATATCGTAGGTTTTAGCAGCGCTAAAACCCAGATCGCCAGCACAGAGATTAACCACCCGATAGGGCAGTTCTAACTGCTGTAAAACCTGTTCCGCATGGCCGGTCAATGTTTCTAGCGCTTGCCAGGATTTATCCGGCTCTACCAACCAGACCAGTTCGACTTTGTCGAACTGGTGTTGGCGGATCATGCCACGGGTATCACGACCGTAACTACCCGCCTCGCGTCGAAAACAGGGGGTATGGGCAACAAATTGTTTGGGTAATTTTTCGGGCTCCAGAATCCGATTCGCGGCCCAGTTGGTTACCGGTACCTCAGCGGTCGGAATGAGATAATAGTCGTCGCTGACCGCAAACAGATCCTCTTCAAATTTGGGCAACTGACCGGTGCCTCGAAGGCTGTCCGCATTGACCAGGTAAGGGGTGTAGATTTCCTCATAACCATGCTCATCAACATGCAGATTGAGCATGAACTGGGCCAGCGCCCGGTGCAATCGCGCCACCTGACCGGTCATCACCACAAAACGGGAACCAGCAATCTGGGTAGCAGTTTCAAAATCGAGGCCGCTCAGGCCAGCACCCAGATCAACATGATCCTGCGCAGTAAAACCCAATTTAACCGGGGTACCCCAACGGCGAAGCTCAACATTATCCGCGTCGCTAGCCCCTTCTGGCACCGACTGATCTGGCAAATTAGGCAGTGACAGGACGTACTCATCCCACTGCTGCTGCACCTGCTGCAGGGCCTGATTAGCTGCGTCGAGCTGCTCACCCAGCCCGGCAACTGAGGCCAGCAAGTCATCAACCGACTCACCGCTGGCTTTGGCTTTACCGATCGATTTGGACACCCGGTTACGTTCAGCCTGAAACTGCTGGGTTTCTACCTGCAGTTTCTTGCGTTGGTCTTCAAGACCAATCAATAAAGGCTGATCAAGTGTCATCTTGCGTAAGCCGAGTCGCTCTGCAACCTGTTCTGGCTGCTTGCGAAGTCGTTGCGGATCAAGCATTAACAACTCCCCAAACGATTAGCCCGAGGCTAGCGCGGTGGTGAAAATCAGTCATTCAGCCAACTCGTCGATGATCACCTGGGCAGCCTGAGTAGTCATTTTTTGCAGCGCTTCCGCCGTTGCGGCACCGATATGTGGGCACATCACCAGATTGTCCAGTTTTAACAATTCCGGGTCCTGAGGTGGTTCCTGCTCAAACACGTCGAGACCTGCACCGGCAATCTGGCCGTCGCGCAATGCGGTAACCAGCGCCTGGTTATCAACCACCGGGCCACGAGCGGTATTAACAATAATTGCAGTCGATTTCATCGACGCAAACTGTTTGGCGCCCAGCAGATGGCGGGTGGAGTCCAGTAACGGTACGTGAACCGTCACATAGTCAGCGCTATTGAGTAGGTCGTTGACATCATCAACCTTGGAAACCCCATGCTCAGCCATTGCCGCCGCGTCAACAAAAGGATCAAAACAGGCAACATCCATTTCAAAGGCTGCCGCCCGCTTGGCAACTTTTTTGCCGATGTTGCCAAAACCAACGATGGCCAGCTGTTTGCCAGCCAGTTCAAAACCGATAAAACGGTCACGATCCCAACCTGCTGCAGCCTTGAGATAATTGTGAGCCGGCACCAGGTTACGTGACAGGGTCAACATCAGCCCAAACACTAGCTCCGCAACCGAGGTGGTGTTTGCATCCGGGGTATTGCGAACCAGTAACCCCTTCTCTTTAGCGTAGTCCAGGTCGACCTTATCAAGGCCACTGCCTGCCCGTGCAACCACTTTCAAACGGGTTGCCTTGTCGATCACAGCCGCCGAAACCCGGGTATAGGTTTTGATCATCAAAGCGTCGTACTGATCGACAATCGCGAGCAACTCTTCCTCGCTGGTGCTATCGCGCCGATCAACCTCGAAATGGCGTTCGAGCATCTCATAACCTTTCTCGTCGAGCGCTTCGGTAACCAGAACTTTTGCCATCAGAATTTCCTTAAATTATGACTAAATCTAAACAT
>JAHRWJ010000210.1 GCA_019090185.1 Immundisolibacteraceae bacterium | reverse complement strand
GTGTCCTGCACACCGGGCAGCTGCACGATGACCCGATTACGGCCCTGCTGCTGAATGATCGGCTCGGCTACACCCAGCTCATTGACCCGATTGCGCAGGGTAAGAATATTTTGCTTTAACGCCTGGGTTTCATAATCACGAACCCCAGCCTCCGAAACCACCGCTTGCAGCCAGAAGTCATCCTGGCGATCAAACGGAGTGAGTTCCAGCATCTGGTTGCTATCAGCCACTTCAGCAGCTGCCTTATCGCGGATTTCGGCATCCCGAAAGCGCAACTCGATGCCGCTCACGCCATCGCGATCGAATCGCTTGATGGTGCGAAAACGCAGCTTGGCATCACGCAGCAGAATTTTAAAATCACTCACCAGTCGCTCTTCCGACTGACGCTGCACCACCGGCATATCCACTTCCATTAAAAAGTGGACACCGCCGCGCAGATCAAGCCCAAGAAACATCGGCGCTGCGGCCAGCTGTTCGAGCCAGTCGGGGGTTGCCGGCGCCAGGTTCAACGCCACCCCATATTGCCTGCCAAGTTCGCTGGCGATCTCTAGCTGTGCTTTAAGCTGAGCCTCAACCGCATCAAAACGAACCAGAATCGACTCGCCCTCTCGTTCTATGGCGCTATATTCCAGTGCCCGCTCATCCAAACGACTGCTGATCCGTTCAACCAGCGCCTGGTCAACCGGCCCGTCGCGCAGTGACGAGATCTGAATAGCCAGATCGGATCCGTAGATATTAGGTAATGCATAAAGAGCACCCGCCACCAGCGCCACAAGCACCAGCAGGTTTTTCCACAATGGATAACGATTCATAGAATTCGACCGAGAATTTTAGTTTTAGGTAGCAAACAGCGGGTATCTATTTATGGCAAGGAGTTAACCCAGCAGTTTTTAGAGCCCTTTAATGGTGCCTTTCGGTAGCACCTGCATGATGGCGTTGCGCTGTACGTTAACCTCAACCCCAGCGGCCAGCTCAAGCACCAGAAAAGTATCACCAGCTTTGATGACTTTGCCAATCAAACCGCCATTGGTAACCACTTCATCACCTTTACCCAGGGCCGTCACCATTTCGCGCTGTTCTTTCTGGCGCTTGCTCTGTGGCCGAATGATCATGAAGTAAAAAATTACGAACAATAGCCCCACAAAAATAAAACTATCAAACCCAGGGGTGGCTGCGGCTGCTTGAGGTGCGGCCATGGCATCGCTGACTAAAAAGCCCATGTTGAGAAAATCTCCGTCATTTGATTAAGAAAAATTTGAAAAAATTATTTGCAGGCATAGCGAAAGTTAATCCCGGATACCCCCAAAGCAGTTGCGGCCACTTCGACCTTATTGCTCTATATAACACTCACGCCTCGGGCAATGATCACCAGAATAGACCTTCGGCATGACTTTTATTAAAATTATTAGCAAACCGAGCGATTATGCCACAGCAGCGGCCACTTACGCCCTACAGAGAGTCGAGTGCCCCAGGGTTTTACCCAACAACAGCTCTACCGGCTAAAGCACTCAATTCATTGTCACCAATCTATTTTCGGTGAAAAATGATTGGACTACTGAGCCGCTAGAAATTCCTGATGAAAAGCCGCAAACCGCTGCTCAACAATCGCCTGACGAATCTCCGCCATTAGTTGCTGATAAAACCAGGTGTTGTGCAGGGTCGCCAGACGAAACCCAAGTAGTTCGTTATTGCGCAATAGATGGCGCAGATAAGCGCGGCTGAAATTCTGGCAACAGTAGCAGCCACAATCGGATTCGACCGGGCTGGTATCTTTGGTGTACTGGGCGTTACGAATTCTAATCACGCCGTGATGGGTGAACAGGTGACCATGGCGAGCGTTTCGGGTCGGCATCACACAATCGAACATATCGATGCCATGACTGACCGCATTAAGAATGTCGCCAGGAGTGCCCACCCCCATTAAATAGCGGGGTTTATCAACCGGTAATTGGGGTGCCGAGTGAGCCAGAATTCTTAACATATCGGCTTTCGGCTCACCGACGGACAAGCCTCCCAGCGCGTAGCCATCAAAACCAATATCAACCAGCCCTTGCAGGGACAGATCTCGCAGCGACTCATGCATGCCGCCCTGAACAATACCAAACAGCGCCGCACTATTATCGCCATGAGCAATACGACTGCGCTGAGCCCAGCGAAGAGAGAGTTGCATGGATGTTTCTGCCTGCTCCAGGTCCGCTGGGTAGGGTGTGCATTCATCGAAAATCATCACGATATCGCTATTTAAAGAGCGCTGTATCGCCATCGACTCTTCAGGCCCGAGAAATATTTTCGCCCCATCGACCGGGGAGCGAAATTCCACTCCAGCCTCAGTGATCTTGCTGATGGTTTTCAGACTGAAGACCTGAAAGCCACCCGAGTCGGTCAATATGGGACCTTGCCAAGCCATAAACTCATGTAATCCGCCGTGAGCCTCGATCACCTCGGTTCCTGGCTTTAAAGCCAGATGAAAAGTGTTACCCAACACGATCTCTGCATCACAGTCGATTAGCTCGGCCGGTGACAGGGATTTAACCGTGGCTTGCGTACCCACCGGCATAAACGCGGGTGTTTCCACGTCGCCCCGAGGAAACTGAAGCTGACCTCGGCGCGCCTGGCCATCGGTGATAGTTAAATCAAACTGCATCCTGCTCACGCCTGATCATTACGCAGCAAAAACATAGCGTCTCCATAACTAAAAAAACGGTAGGCCTGCGCAATCGCATGCTGATACGCGGCCTTCATTTGTGCATAGCCTGAAAAGGCACTGACCAACATCAACAGGGTAGATTCTGGTAAATGAAAATTTGTGATCAGGCCATCGACACTGCGGAACCGATATCCGGGCGTAATAAATAATTTGGTATCGCCCTCAAAGGCCAGTAAGGCCCCCGACTGAGAGGCACTCTCCAGCGCCCTTACCGAGGTGGTTCCGACCGCAATAACCCGACCACCGGCCTGACGGGTTGCGGCAACTTGATCAACCACTTGCTGACTCACCGACAGCCATTCTGAATGCATTTTGTGATCCGCTAGCTGTTCGACTCGTACCGGCTGAAAAGTACCCGCGCCGACATGCAGCGTCACCTCGGCATGATCCACCCCCATCTGTTTCAACTCTGCCAACAAGGCCGCGTCAAAATGCAGGCCGGCGGTCGGCGCTGCAACTGCACCATCAATCGTTCCAAATACGGTCTGATAGCGCTCAGCATCGAAACGATCCGGATCACGTTCGATATAAGGCGGTAAGGGTAGTTGTCCGATCTGATTTAGCAGTTCATCTAGCGGTGCAGAAAACCCCAGTTCAAACAGATCATCGTCACGCCCCAGCACCTCCGCCTGAAAGCCTTCAGCCAGATCAATTAGCGAGCCAACTTTGGGAGAACGGCTGCAGCGAATCTGTGCATAAGCGCGATGACTCCCCAACAACCTTTCGATCATCAACTCAAGCTTGCCACCGCTGGCTTTGTTACCGAACAGCCGCGCCGGAATGACCCGCGTATTGTTAATAACCAGCAGGTCCCCCGGCGCCAGCCAGCGCGGCAAATCCGTAAATTGCTGATCGCTAATCTGGCCATCTGCGGGCATACAGAGCAACCGGGAGTCCCGCCGCTCAGATAATGGCTGCTGGGCAATCAGTTCGGTGGGGAGATGGTATTTAAAATCGGAGCGTTTCATGGGCGCGCGATGATACCCCAATAGACTCCGCTTTCGTCGTCCAATCTAAGGAACCTCTGAAAAACTCTGAGTTCGCATCTGCTTGCTCAGAACATCCTGCTTTTTCGTCGCCTCATGGCGCCTACTGTTGGTGAAAAACTAGGCAAATAGCTCCGCTATTACCAGTATTTTGCGCCTCAAATCTGAACATTCTGAGAAACCACCTGCTTCAAGCCGGAGTTTCTCAGAGGTTCCCTAACATCCAGAGCAGGATTAATTGAATTACGCAGGATTAGCCATCAAGGCTTTGAATGTGATGGTTCTACCGCTATACTTGCG
>JAHRWJ010000209.1 GCA_019090185.1 Immundisolibacteraceae bacterium | reverse complement strand
GCTGATTTTGACACGGTGGTCGGCATGAAACAGGGCTCGATCATTCAGGGCGATACCGCTCGGGTGCGCGACGCACTGCGTAAGGATCTGGTGATCTCAGAACCGATTGAATATTTTCTGCTCGATGACCTGCGTGTTGGTGGTCAGGTAATGTGGGCCAACTTCTGTTACATCGCTTTTGGTAAACAGCGTGACAACATGAAAGCCTATTACGACCTGGGTATGGCCGGCGACATGGAAGCGGCGCGACAAAAATGGCTCGAGGTCCGGCCTGCCGGCGCGCTGTTTGAAGAGATCATGGTCACCTGGATCATCAACACAGGCTCTTACGCTTCAGCTATTCCTTATATGAAGGCCTGGTTCGAAATGATCGGCCTGAAAGCCGGCGGCATCTTGCCACCGGTAAAACCGATCACCGGTGAGAACCGTGAATGGCTCAAACAGAAGTTGCTGAACGCCGGCATTATTTAAAGCCGTTTACTCAATAAGTATCGACCAAAGCTCAGGGGTCAGACTGGCTCCTGAGCTTTTTTAATTTTGTCCCACCGCAATACCAACTTCCAACGCCTCAAACCAGTCAAGAAAACGACCCACATCGTCACCCTTAAAGATGCGTCCATGCTGAGGTGCCAGCATCTCAATATCGAGTTGTCGCACCCGGCCAATCCAGTCATTTTTTGCCCGATTCGAAGGCATCCAACGTTGATGAAACATTTTCATCGTCGCCACATGGGCATCAAAATCTTCCACAAACATCGGTTTACCCGGCGGTTCAAGCCCAGCGCCCACATCCCCCGACATCAAAATTTTAGCTACCGGATCATAAACATGAAAATTGCCCGATGAGTGCAGGTAATGGGCCGGAATCACCTGTAGTTTTGCATCGCCCAGGTCAATGACCCCACCCTCATCGGGCAGCGCCACATATTCAATGTGCTCCAGCCCAAAATGTCTGATGAACCCCTCCCAGAGCCACGGAGCATGCAGCTTGCCTTTAGGCAGCGCCTGATCCCACAACCCCAGCGAAGAGATAATGTCTGGATCCTGATGGGACGCAAACAGATCCGTTATCTGATCGATACCAACATGCAGCAAGGTTTGCGCGAGCATGGAAGAGAAAATTTCAATACCGCCGGGGTCCAGAATAAGCGCCCGGTCACCGGTTTTCACCAAATATTGATTGGTATCGATCACCTTTTCAGGCTTTTCCGGGTCTCGACCAAACACCAGCCACTGATAACGGCCCTCATAGATCGTTGTCGATTTCACGTTAAGTTATCCATTTGATTAGGGGACCTCTGAAAACGGGTTATTCAGACAAGCTGTTCACGAAGTAAAACTGTCTCATGCAGAATCGATGAGCAGTTCTGTACCTGCTTTTTAATCACTCTTATCGCCTGTTCCAGGTCATCCGCGACCGTGCTCAGACTCTCCCGATACTCGCCTACGTTGGTTGCCTCAACACGACAGACCGAAGTAATCGCCTCGGCGGCGCGCATGCGGTTATTGATCTCATCGAGCAATTCACCCAAAGCATGCACATGTTTAAAAAACTCTGTTCTGTAATTCAGCAGAACTTCATCAATTTTTTTCAACTGCTGATCTAGACCCATTAACTGAGTACCCTCCGCCGCCATTAAGGTCGCGCGATTAAACCGCTCACGGGCCTCCTGCGCTCTAAACTCCGCGATCGCTACCCGTGAAGCCAACAACGCCTCTATATTGATCTGATTGACCATGCTGATGCTCTGGCCGGCCAGCTCATCAATAAAATCAGTGATCGGCTGAAACCCCCGCGCCTTTTCACCTGCCCGCGCCGAAGTAGCCTTGGCATTAGCAGCCCCCAGAGAAATACCTCGGGCCACCTCCATCACGCCACTCAACTGCGCAGCGATGGTCGTCACCGAAACCAGTACCTTGCCCTGAGAACGGCGTCTGTGCTGAAAATTACTCATTACCCACTGGCTCCCAAAAACTCATCATGGATGCTCTGATCATCTAAGTCGTTAGATAGGTTGAAAGCTTTACAAGTTTCTCTTTTCAAACTGATACATCGCAATCGGCAGATCCCTATAGAATGACAGCTCGAAACCGACCGTTTGATTGACCGAAAAAATGCCCACTAACGACTAAAAAAACCAATGCAATTATCAGCGCATGCCCGGTAAGGAATACCCGATGCCCAGCCCCACCGAAAACCCGCAACAGAGCCTGTTTGACCGGCTCGGTCAAAATTACCCTTACCTGCTTTTGTTGATCGCCAGCCTCTGCTTTTCGGTCAACATAGTGCTGGGTCGCGGCCTCCACGAACTGGTACCACCATTTGCACTAACCTTCTGGCGCTGGCTGCTGGTGGCACTGGTATTGCTACCGTTTTGTGCTGGCAACCTGTGGCAAAAAAGGCTCATCATTATTCAGCACCGCTGGTTGCTACTAGGCTTGGGCGCTGGCAGCGTCACCTGTTACAACGGCCTTTTTTATGTCGGCCTTCATCTTTCTAGTGCGGTCAACGGTGCGCTGGTGGCCAGCACCATGCCGCTGGTAATTGCCTTTCTCGCCTGGCTGGTCTATCGCCAGGTGCCTGGGGTTGGCCAGCGCAGGGGGATCTGGCTCTCGCTGATTGGTATTCTTATTATCTTTGCCAAGGGTGATCTCACCCTGCTAACCCAGTTGCAATTTAGCGGCGGTGACCTGTGGATTCTGGCCGCCACCTTCTCCTGGTCTGCCTACTCGGTGGCGCTGCGCAAAGTTCCCCCGGAGCTGGGTGGCCTAATCCTGGTCAATATCACCAGCATCACCGGAGTGATCACCCTGCTGCCGCTTTATGTTTGGGAACTTAGCACCGGTGCAAACTTCATTATTAACACCAGCAGCGTCAGCGGTATTGTGCTGCTGGCCCTGTTTCCCGGCATCCTCGCCTATTTAACTTATGCCAAAGCGGTCGCCAGCGTCGGGCCTGTGCGTGCGGGTGTTTTTCTGAACACTTCACCCCTGTTTGCGATTACCGCCGCGGTGCTGTTTTTGGGTGAAAAAATTCATGACTACCACCTAATCGGCGGCGC
>JAHRWJ010000025.1 GCA_019090185.1 Immundisolibacteraceae bacterium | reverse complement strand
TTAAAAACTTGATTTTGAGGCTAGGGTAATGATTGACGAGATTAACCAGGACGCTGAAACGCGTATGGAAAAAACCCTGCAGGCGCTGCGTGATTCATTGAAAGCGATTCGGGCCGGCCGGGCTCATGCGTCGTTACTCGATAACATTATGGTGCCTTACTACGACGCACCGACACCGTTAGCTCAGGTGGCCAGCGTTTCTGTAACTGACTCCAGAACCCTGTCAGTAACCCCGTGGGACAAAACTGTTGTCACAGCAGTTGATAAGGCTATTCGAGAATCAGATCTGGGTGTTAACCCGGTGGTCGCCGGCGAGGTAATCCGTATCCCTGTACCGCTGTTGACCGAAGAGCGGCGTCTGGCGCTGGGGAAATCAGTGCGCAAAGAAGGTGAAAATAGCCGGGTGGCGGTCAGAAATATCCGCCGCGATGCGTTATCCACCCTTAAAGATCTGCAGAAAGAGAAAGAAATTTCTGCAGATGACGAATCCCGCGCTGGGGAGGTCATTCAGCGGTTAACCGACAAGGCTGTTGCTGAGGTTGACCAGATCGTTAAAGCCAAAGAGGCGGATCTGCTGGAAGTCTGATTCATGGCTGAGACAGACGAGACAGACGAAATTTCCTCGGCCCCCGGTTCTATTCTGCCTGCCCATATTGCGGTGGTGATGGATGGCAACGGTCGCTGGGCTCAGCGTCGCGGCCTGGCCCGGGCGGAGGGTCACGCCCATGGCGCTATCGCTGCGCGCCGAATTGTCGAATATTGTTATCAACAAAACATTCCCTATTTAACTCTGTTTGCTTTTAGTAGTGAGAACTGGAACCGTCCTCAACAGGAGGTTGCCTTGCTGATGGAGCTGTTTACGGAGCGCTTGCAGGCTGAAACAGCAGGGATGGTGGAGCGAAAAATTAGCTTGCGGGTAGTTGGCAGCCGCAGTCGCTTCCCGCAAGCTCTGTTGGAGAGGATTGAAGCGGTTGAGCTCGCTACCGCTGGTGGCACCCACTTATCTTTGCAGGTTGCTGCTGATTACGGCGGGCGCTGGGACATCGTTGAGGCAGCGCGGCAGCTTGCTAGCAAGGCGGCGGCTGGAGAGCTCGAGCCGAGCACTATTACAGAACAAAGTTTCTGCGATGGCTTGGCGTTATCACCTGCGCCGGACCCAGATCTGCTAATTCGCACCGGGGGTGAATCTCGGGTGAGCAATTTTTTACTCTGGCAGCTCGCCTATGCTGAACTTTATTTCACTGAGCTCTGCTGGCCCGACTTCGATGCGGATGAATTTCAGCTGGCGTTAAACTGGTTTGCGGCGCGGTCACGGCGGTTTGGCCTGATCGACGATCTAGAGTCGAGTGCCCCGGCTGAGCCTGAGTAGATACCTGAGATGTTGTTACAAAGGGTACTCACTGCACTGATCTTAGCGCCCCTGGCGATTGGGTTGCTGTTTCTGGCTGATGCTGAATTGTTTGCGTTAGGATTGATGCCGTTAATCCTGGTGGGGGGTGCTGAGTGGTGCCGCCTGGCCGGCGTTAAGTCGATGGTTTTTAAAACTATTTATTTACTGCTGCTAGCAGTGTTGATGGTGGTTTGCTATCAGTGGCCGGTTGTTATCGGTCCGCTACTGGTATTAACACCGGTCTGGTGGTTGCTCATCGGCTGGGTAATCACCGGCTATCCAGACAAGCAACCCGGCTGGTTGTTGTCGAAAGCGCCCATGCTGTTAGCTGGGCCGTTGCTGCTAGTGGTTTCCTGGTATGCCTTCATTGTTATGCGTGGCCGACCGGAAGGGCAATGGTTGATCATGCTGCTGTTTGCGCTGGTCTGGGGTGCTGATATCGGTGCGTACTTTGCTGGTCGACGTTGGGGCAAAGTCAAATTGATGGCCGAAGTGAGTCCTGGTAAAAGCTGGGAGGGGGTCATCGGTGGGTCGGTAGCGGCACTCCTGGTTGCAGCGATCGCAGCTCTGGCAGCGGGTCAAACCGGTATCGAGCTTATTTATTTGATTGTGGTAGGCATGGTGACTGCCTGGGTGTCGGTCGTGGGTGATCTGGCAGAGAGCCTTTTTAAACGTCGAGCCGGGGTTAAAGACAGCGGTAAATTATTGCCCGGACATGGCGGTGTGCTTGATCGAATTGATGGTTTGGTGATTGCAGCGCCTTTTTTTAGTATCGCTATGCTGGGTCATTGGCAGCTCTAACAGCGGCCGGTTTTGGCAGCGGTCAGTTTTAAGCTTGAAGAGAGTTAAATGAGCGAAATGAAGCAGCTGGTTATTCTCGGTGCCACCGGTTCGGTAGGTATGAGTACCCTGGCGGTGGTTGCTATACATCCGCAACGGTTTCAGTTGTTTGCGCTCACCGCCAATACTCAGGCCGATAAGGCGGCTGATCTGTGCCGCCAATATCAGCCGCAGTTTTTCGTGATGGTGGACCCGGTAGCCGGAGCTCGGCTTGCGGGTCTGATTGCTGAGCTCCCGACTGAAGTGCTAATCGGTAAAGCAGCGCTTGAAGAGGTCGCTAGTGCCAGCGAAGTAGACATGGTTATGGCTGCGATTGTGGGAGCTGCCGGGCTGGCACCCACCTTAAGTGCGGTTAATGCGGGCAAGGTCGTGCTGCTAGCCAACAAAGAATCGTTGGTGATGGCAGGCAAGCTGTTTATGGATGCAGTGTCTGCCCACGGCGGGCAATTGCTACCGATTGATAGCGAACAGAACGCCATGTTTCAGTCCTTGCCTGGGTTTAAAATTGGTCAGCCGTTGCAGGAACTAGGTGTTTCGAAAATTTGGTTAACCGGATCTGGTGGGCCGTTCTTAAACCGAACGGCACAGAGTCTGGCCCATGTGACTCCCGATCAAGCCTGCGCACACCCTAACTGGGTGATGGGGCGGAAAATTTCTGTCGATTCGGCAACCATGATGAACAAAGGTTTAGAGGTGATCGAAACCGCCTGGTTCTTTGGCGTGGCCGGCGATCAGATTGAAGTGGTTATACATCCCAAGAGCATCGTCCACTCGTTGGTAGAATATATTGACGGTTCGATTTTGTGCCAGATGGGCAGTGCCGATATGCGCATACCGATCGCTCACGCGCTGGCCTGGCCGGAGCGAATTCGTTCCGGTGCACCGAGCTTAGACATGCGCTCGCTAACGGATTTACAGTTCCAGTCGGTTCCGGAGGGGGCTTTTCCCTGTCTAGAGCTGGCTTATCAGGTGCTAGAGGCCGGCGGGCTAGCGGCAACCCACCTTAACGCGGCCAATGAAATTGC
>JAHRWJ010000024.1 GCA_019090185.1 Immundisolibacteraceae bacterium | reverse complement strand
CGCGAGGATTTCCAGCTCGCCGACCTTTAATGTCTGACCATCGCTGAGTGCGACATCTGCCCCGGCCACTTGCGCTGTTGAACTGAGCACAACCTTTGACCCAACCGCTCGGCGAAACCGACTTGCCGAAGTCACATGGTCGGCATGAACATGAGTTTCCAGCGTAAAACAGAGCTGGAGTCCAAGCTCTTCCAGCAGCTGATGGTCGCGCTCAAACTGCTCCAACACTGGATCGATTAACAACGCTTTCCGCGTCACCGGATCAGCGAGCAAATAGGTATAAGTTGCGGTTTCTGGATCAAATAACTGACGAAATATCATGGGGTTCCTCTTCTGCGTTCAAACTAGCAAAAAAAATCCTGTCACTCGATACCCCGTCTAGAGAGTTACTTGCGCTCACCGACGTTAAATAAAATTGGAATATCGATATAGCAATTATAAAGACTAATTATTCATATCCATTAGCGATATTTCTGCCCATAGGTCCCAAAGTCAATTTTCCAGCTGATTAAGGCTAAAAACCTCGACTAAATACCCCTGAGCACTAATTAACGAACCTTGATACAGTAGCCAGACAGAGCCATTGTCAAATAATAATTAACTATTCAGGCAGGAGCGCTACATGAGGAGGCTGATCAGGGAATCGCTGATTTTAATCACACTGGTTCTGCTAGCCGGCTGTGATCCGGCCCCATCACCCAGCCCGTCCCAGGGTGGTGAACGGGCAATGCCGGTGATCATAGCTCTCCCTACTAGCGAAACCGTTTTGCAGCGGGTACCAGCCGTCGGCAGCTTACTGGCTAATGAGTCGGTGGTTTTAAGATCTGAAATTGCCGGACTAATCGATTCCATTAACTTTATTGAAGGCTCTGCAGTGACCACTGGAGAGTTGCTCATCGAGCTTCATTCTGAAGAACAGCGCGCCCTGGTGGAACAGACCCAAGCCAGCGCAGAACTGGCTCGATTGAGTTTTAAACGGGCCCAGGATCTGCGCCATGATTCAATGATCAGTCAGCAGGAATTCGACGAAACACAGGCCCAGCTAAAAGAGTCCCGCGCCACCCTACGCCGCCATCGCTCTTTACTGACCAAAACCCGGTTATTAGCACCCTTCAGCGGCACCATTGGTCTGCGCCACGTCAGCCCTGGCGCCTATATTCAACCTGGCCAGGATCTGGTGAATCTAGAGGATATCAATCCAATAAAGGTCGAGTTCAAACTCTCTGAACGCTACGCAGCAGCCATTACCGTTGGCCAGCAGGTCGAACTGCAGGTAGATGCGGTGCCGGGCCAGGTTTTCAGTGCGTTGGTCTATGCCATAGACCCGCAACTCGATGCACGGACACGCACCTTTACCCTGCGCGCCAGCGCCGATAACGGTGACAGTAAACTTCACCCAGGTATGTTTGCACGGCTTAATTTAATCGTTGATCGTCGCCAGCAGGCGGTTGTTGTGCCAGAGCAGGCAATTTGGCCGCGGGGTGAAAAGACTTTTGTTTATCGCCTGGTTGATGACCGGGCCAAACTTACCGAAGTAGTGATCGGAGAACGCTTCGACGGTAGAGTCGAACTGCGCTCCGGGGTCAGCACGGGGGATCCAATTATCACCTCGGGCCAGATGAAAATTCGTGATGGCAGCCTGGTAACCGACGCCACTCAAGGCCAGCAACCCGTACCATAACTGAGGCTCATTTCGTCATGATCATCTCTGACATGTCAGTTAAACGGCCAGTACTTGCGATCGTCATGACGCTGATGATTATTTTGTTGGGAATCATGTCCTACCGGCAGCTCTCGGTAAGGGAATACCCGGACATAGACACGCCCAAGGTCTCCATCCGTACTATCTACCCTGGTGCCAGTGCTGAAATTCTCGAAAGCGAAGTGACCCGGCCGCTGGAAGACCAGCTCTCAGGCATCGAGGGCATCGACCTGATGATTTCCAATAGCCGTGAGGAAGTTAGCGAAATAACCATCGAGTTCCTGCTCAACCGAGATGTGGATGCTGCTGCTGCGGACGTGCGCGACAGAGTTGCTCGAGCACGCGGGCAGTTACCGGATGAAATCAAAGCACCGATTATTGCCAAAATAGAAGCCGATGCTGGCGCCATCATGTGGTTGGCGTTTCTATCAGATCGGCACACGGCGCTGGAGATTAGTGATTTCGCCGACCGCTTTGTTAAAGACCGCCTGCAAAGCCTGCCAGGGGTTGCAACCGTTATGATCGGCGGCGAACGCCGCTATGCGATGCGCATCTGGCTAGATCGCGAGCGCCTTGCCGGATTTGGCTTAACACCGGCCGATGTTGAAGACGCGCTCCATAAACAGAATATTGAAGTACCTGGCGGACGAATCGAAAGCCGTCACCGGGAATTTACCGTACTCACCGAAACCGACCTGAAAACAGCAGAGCAATTTGAACAACTGATTATTCGACAAATCGATAATTACCCGATCCGTCTACGTGATATCGGCCGGGCGGAAATTGGCCCCGAACAGACCCGCAGCATCATTCACGTCGATGGCCTGCCGGCCACCGCCATCGGTATCGTCAAACAATCCAACGCCAACACCCTTGAAGTGGCCACCGCCATACGTGCCGAACTTCCCGAGATCATTGACGCATTGCCGCCAGGCATGAAATTTAAAATTGGCACTGATCGCGCCCTGTTCATCGAAGAATCTCTGGATGCTGTATACACCACGCTAATCGAGGCAATGGTGCTGGTAGTACTGGTTATTTTCATTTTTCTACGCTCATTTCGAGCTACCCTGATACCGGCCCTGGCGGTACCGGTTGCCCTGACCGGTTCTTTCATGTTCATGCTAATGCTAGGCTTTTCCATCAACGTGTTAACCATGCTTGCCCTGGTGCTGGCGATTGGTCTGGTCGTCGATGATGCGATTGTGGTGCTTGAGAACATCTATCGCCGGGTTGAACAGGGGATGAGTCCCAAAGAGGCGGCGCTGGTTGGTAGTGGGGAAATCGGCTTCGCTATCCTGGCAATGATGGCGACCCTGGTAGCGGTTTTTGTACCCCTGAGTTTTTTAACCGGCTCTACCGGCAAACTATTTCAGGAATTCGCGCTGGCGCTGGTCGGCGCGGTACTGGTTTCGGCCTTTGTCGCGCTGAGTCTGGTACCCATGCTCTGTTCGAAAATTCTAAAGCCGACTTCCCATAACCGTTTTTATACGACCACCGAGGCCTGGCTGCAGGGCCTGTTCGCTCTGTATGAAAGAATGCTCAGGCGGGCCTTAAAATTACGCCCGTTGGTGGTGCTTATCGGGATCATCGCCGCTGGAGCCAGCGTTTTCCTACTCAACAGCCTGGAGTCAGAGCTTGCGCCGTTTGAGGATCGTAGCGACTTCGTCGCGATGATGATCACCCCGGAAGGGTCAAGCATGAATTACACCCAGAGCCAGGTTGAGGCGCTAGACAAAATCATTCGAGATATTCCAGAGGTGAAAACATCCTTTATGGTGACCTCACCTGGCGTTTCCAGGCCCGCCCCTATCAATATAGGCGTTGGTTTCGTCACCCTAACGGATTGGTCCGAGCGTAATCGAACTCAATTTGAGATCACCCAGGAGCTGGCACCAAAACTGATGGCACTTCCCGGTGGGCTGGCCTTCCCCATCAACCGCGCATCGTTGGGTGCCGGCGGGTATCGAGACACCCCGGTCCAGTTCGTTATTCAAGGCAACACTTATCAAGAGCTTGAGCAATCGGTGGCCGCAATGATGGCCCGTGCCCGTGACTATCCCGGCCTGGTCAATCTGGACACCGACCTAAAGCTCAATAAACCCCAGCTAAAAATATCGGTAAACCGCGATAAGGCCGCCAATGTTGGCGTTGCCATCGCCGATATTGGCCGCACATTAGAGACCCTGCTAGGTGGTCGTGACGTGACTCGCTTTAAACGTAATGGCGAACAGTATGAGGTGATCGTAAAACTGGCCGACGCAGATCGCACCAAGCCGACGGATTTAACTTCAATCTTCGTGCGCGGCCGAGACGGCGTCCTCATCCAGCTATCAAACCTGGTAGAGCTGCGCGAAGCAGTCTCACCCAAAGAGCTTAACCATTTCAATCGGCTACGAGCCGCTACTATCAAGGCCAACGTTGCGCCAGGCTATGCACTGGGCGAGGTGCTCGACTTTTTGGAAGCCACCGCCGCCGAGGTTTTACCTGCGTCTTCCCGGATTGATTTCAATGGCGTCTCTAGAGAATTCAAGAACTCCAGCGAAGGTTTGGCAGTCACTTTTGTCCTGGCGCTAGCGTTCGTTTACCTGGTGCTATCAGGGCAATTCGAGAGTTTCCGCGGTCCGCTGGTGATTCTGGTCTGTGTACCCCTGGCTGTCAGCGGGGCTCTGTTTGCACTGCTGCTAGCGGGACAGACTTTTAATGTTTACAGCCAAATTGGCATGATGATGCTGATCGGGCTGATTACCAAAAATGGCATTTTAATCGTTGAGTTTGCCAATCAGATGCAGGCCGAGGGGCTGGATAAAACCGAGGCGGTCATCCGCGCTGCCGTACTAAGATTACGACCCATATTAATGACTTCGGCGACCATGGTGCTGGCCGCCATCCCACTAGCGCTGGCTACCGGTGCCGGTGCAGAAAGCCGTCACCCGATTGGCTGGACCGTGGTTGGCGGGCTGATCATTGGTTCGCTACTGACCCTGTTCGTGGTGCCAACTGCTTACACCTATTTAGTTGCTCAGCGTGACCACCAAATCGATGACACCGACCAACTCGTCAGTACGGCAAACAACGTCAGTAACGAACCAGCTGGATAGATAGATCAACAATTAAAAACCAAGCGCCTCTGTCTAAACCTATCGATCGACCGTTACAGTATTTCCAGCACCTGCTCAGGCGGCCGACCAACGGCTGCCTGGTCACCATTAATCACCACTGGGCGCTCAATCAATTTCGGAAACTCGATCATCGAAGCCATTAACTGATCATCGGTCAGCGCATCATCATCAATGCCTTGGGCTTTGTAATCAGTTTCCTTGCTGCGCATTAACTGCCTTGGTGTGAGCGCCAACATCGCCAACACCTGTTGCAGGCGCTCAACGGTTGGCGGCGTTTTTAAATACTCAATAATGGTCGGCTCTAAGCCTTGCTCACGCACCAATGCCAGCGTCTGCCTTGATTTACTGCAGCGGGGGTTGTGCCAGATTTCCAATGCCATAACTCAGCGTTTTCCTTTAATCAATTTTAGGGTCATTAGCGACTTCGAATAGTTCGAAGTGACCAGTCATTTCCGAAATTTTACCCAACTGCAGAGAATCTTCCTCAACGCCGTCCAGGCTTATCCACTGTCCAGATTGCCAATGGCCCGGCGGTAATAACAGGGTTGAACGACTCATCGAATCACTTTTTTCTGAACTGAGCAGGGCCGGAACCTTACTCACTCCCGCTGACGATTTGGTCGACACGAACACCGCCTGGGGGTCACCCGAAATGCGTTGAACACCGACCACCAGGTCTTCCGTGCCCTGATAACGAACCCGTTTAACCACAACGGTTTCCCAGGGTCCGGTTGGATTATCCGCGACCGCTAACAAATCACCAATATTGACTCGCGCTCTGCCGCCGGCCTCGCGTAATAACGCAAGACCTCCTGCGCTGGCATCAATCAGTTCCCAGCGATCCATGGCTTTATCCTGGGCTTTCATCGCCGGCATCGATGGATCACTACCACCACCAAACTGAATTTCTGCCAATGACGCTGACTCGGTGGCATCCGCACTAATTTGGCTATGGACAGTTTTCAATCCACGCAACACCCACATTTCCCCATTTGAAGCCTTGCGTTGCTGCAGCCTGTCGGGCCTCACCCCAAAAGCCACCACCAAACAACGTAACAGGGCCATGCGCTGTTTTTGTTGTTGCCACTGCCCTTCAGGGACTGTTTTCTGACCAAGCTCGGTGAGCTGCTGATGCATTTTTTTAACCAGCGCTGAAGCATCCAGAATAAACCCATCGCGGTCATCCCGAAGCACTACATCACCCAGTTCATTGGGACCACCATCAATACTAAAGTGAACCACGAAAAAACCAGCTTTTTTGGTCTGCGTGGCTTCACTACCCAGCAGGCAATGCGCCTGTACTGTCGGCAAATAGGCCCGCAGCCGATCGGCTTCACCAGCAGTCAGCCGATAAGGGTCTGCAAGCTCACATAGCAATGCGGTCAGGTAGCACTGCTCTATTGATTGACCGGG
>JAHRWJ010000208.1 GCA_019090185.1 Immundisolibacteraceae bacterium | reverse complement strand
GCCGGGAATCAACCACCCGGGTTTCGTCAATCTGGCAATAGGGACAGCGCATAAATCAGCCGGCCTGATAAACCGGAAACCGACCACACAGGTCCAGAACCTGCTGCTTTACCCGCTGCTCAACCTCTGCATCACCAAGGTTATCAATAACATCACAGATCCAGCCTGCCAGCTGCTTTGCCTCGGTCACCCGAAATCCACGGGTGGTCATTGCCGGTGAACCAATCCGCATGCCACTGGTCACAAATGGTGACTGGGGATCGTTAGGAACCGAGTTTTTATTGACGGTGATATTGGCTCGACCTAAAGAGGCCTCAACGTCCTTACCGGTTAACCCCTGAGCAATAAAATCCACCAGCATCAGGTGATTGTCGGTACCGCCAGAAACCACCTTGTAGCCTCTGGAAATGAGCACTTCAGCCATGGCCCGGGCATTATCAATAACCGCTTGCTGATAGGTTGTGAATTCAGGTTCGAGAGCTTCTTTAAAGGCGACTGCCTTGGCAGCGATCACATGCATCAAGGGGCCACCCTGACTACCTGGAAATACCGCGGAGTTAAGCTTTTTCTCAATTTCTGGATTGGCCCGCGCCAGAATCAGGCCGCCACGTGGACCACGTAAGGTTTTATGCGTGGTTGAAGTTGTGACATCGGCAATGCCCACCGGACTAGGATAGAGCCCAGCAGCAACCAGGCCGGCTACGTGCGCCATATCAACAAACAAATAAGCCCCAACTTTGTCGGCGATATCCCGAAACCGCTGCCAATCCATCACCCGCGAATACGCACTGAACCCGGCCACAATCATTTTCGGCTGATGCTCTAAGGCTAATTTCTCGATGTCGTCATAGATCAATTCACCGTTAGCTTCGTCAATACCATACTGAATAGCGTTGTAGAGTTTGCCGGACGAGCTCACTTTGGCGCCGTGGGTTAAATGGCCGCCATGGGCCAGGCTCATGCCTAAAATAGTATCGCCGGGCTGCAACAACGCCAGATAAACCGCCGAATTGGCCTGGGAGCCAGAATGCGGCTGTACGTTGGCGTAATCGGCCCCGAACAACTTTTTTACCCGCTCGATTGCTAACGATTCAGCAACATCAACATGTTCGCAACCACCGTAATACCGCTTGCCCGGATATCCTTCGGCGTATTTATTGGTCAGCAACGATCCTTGGGCCTGCATCACCTGTGGACTGGTGTAATTTTCCGAAGCGATCAGCTCTATATGCTCTTCCTGACGCACCGTTTCGGCCTGCATGGCCTGCCATAATTCGGGGTCGTATTCACTGATCTGTTTATCGGTATCGAACATGGTCGGATTCTCTTCCTTAACGAGGGTAGCGGTTGCGCTAATCAAGCTCAATTTTGGCCGGCATATTCTATCATTAGCTGAGCCCGGAATACTGCATTGCGCTGACTGGCCAACCCCCTAGCAAGGTCAAACCGGCCCAGAGCCTAGACAGCTCTGCGTTAGCCCCTCAAACTGGCATCGCCTGACCTAAGCAACCACGGCCAAAGTGGAGGCTCCTTAAAGCAATATAACCAGGGTTTAACCACCTGCCTGGACCGACAAAATGAACAAGGCAAAGCAAAACCGCAAAACCAAAAAAACTGGCAGCGGCGCCGAACCGGTAGCAGAAAAACTAACCACGCTGAACAAAGGTTCATTGGCGAAAATTTATCAGAAAATTTCTGAGAAAAACCAGACCCTACACGACGACGAACCCGTGTTAGCCACCACCTGGGCAATCGGTCAGCAACATAGCAGCGACAGGGATTTCTACGAAGAGCTCTGCTATCACATGTTTGCCGCCGGCTTTTCCCGCCAGGTAGTCCGCGACAAATGGCCTGCTCACCGAGCAGCCTTTGCCGATTTTGACCCCGGCAAAGTGGCCATGCTCGGTGATGAGCTGATCGATACGCTAGTGACGGACAAGGCCTTGATTCGCAATCGCCGCAAACTCACCGCGGTGATCACGAATGCACGCAAATTGTTACTCCTGATCAACGAGCACGGCAGCGTCCACAACTGGCTACGCAGCTACCCAGAAGCGGAGTTTTACCTGCTGCACCGGCAACTGGCCGATACTTTTGATTGCGTTGGTCGCAGTGCCGCTGAATGGTTCATGCTCAGTACCGGCCTGCCCTATCATTTTGAAACCAACGACGCACGGCGACTACTAGACAGGCTTGGGTTACTGCCCAAAGGCCGAAAAGATGAGAGTTATAACCGGGTTATGCAGACCCTGCAGACGGCCAGCGGCGTATCAACCTGGGAAATCAGTATCGACCTGTGGCGTTTTGCCAGCGGCTTTCGGATGCAGGAATCGATCTGTGCGGAGGCGCCACACTGCCCAAAGTGTCCACTCTGGGATGAGTGTGATTATTTCAACCAGGAAAACTAATCCAGGGTAATCCTAACCAATATGGCTAGTAATACCTGCTTCCTTTAGCAACGCTAATTCATCGACCGGCAATGGCCGGCTAATGAAATAACCCTGAACAAAATCGCACTCAAGCACCTCCAGCAAATCCCAGACTTCCTGATGCTCCACCCCTTCAGCAACCACTTTGATACCAAGCTGGTGGGCCATGGTAATTGTCGAATGGACGATGACCATATCATCGGCCTCGCTGGTCAGCTGACTGATGAAACTTCGATCGATTTTGAGCTCACTGATGTTGAGCTGTTTTAAATAGGCCAGTGACGAATACCCGGTACCAAAATCATCCACAGAGAACTCTACACCGATCCGATTCAAAGACTCAATCATCGCAATGGCAGTCTCTGGGTCGGACATGATGTCGCTCTCGGTGAGTTCAAATTGAATTGAATTCGGCGGCACCCCATGGGCTTTGAGCTTGTCAGTCACAAACTCCAGCAGGTCGGGCTCCTGTAAGTTTTTGGCCGATAAATTGATCGCAACACAAATTGGCCAGCCCTCGGTTCGCCAACGGGCTGCCTGTGAAATCGCCTCATTGATTACCCAACGAGACAGGTCCCTGATCAGCCCAGCCTTTTCTGCAACCTGAATAAACTCATCCGGGGGCACAAAACCGCGCTCTGGATGAATCCAGCGCGCTAGCGCTTCAACACCTATGCAGCGCTTATCGCCCATATTGATCTGCGGTTGGTAGTACAACGACAGATGACCCGCACTAATCGCCTCTCGAAGATCAGATTTGAGCAATAGCATTTCTAGCTTGTTTTTATTTAAGCCGGACTGATAGGCCATGTAACTCTTATCAGTTCGTTTAGCCACATACATTGCAATTTCGGCATGGCGCAGCAATCGTTCCTGCTGGGTGCCATCCATCGGATAACGGGCAATGCCGATGCTGACGCCAATATCAATACGGTGGCTTTCAATTTCCAACGGACTCATCACACCGGCAACAATTTTTTGCACCAACTGCTCTATCGCTTCATAGCTCTCTAGCTCTGAGAACAGGATTGCAAACTCATCGCCACCCAGACGTGCAACCGTATCAGTTTCTCTGAGCATACTGATTAGAGTGTTGGCAACCAGTTTTAGCAGATCATCGCCCGCATCATGGCCCAAAGAATCATTGATGTCCTTAAACCCATCCAGGTCCATAACGATCAACCCAAAAGAGCGACCGGCCCGTTTCGCAATGCTGATCGTTTGAGACACCCGATCGGCGAATAACATTCGGTTAGGCAATCCGGTCAATTGATCATGCAGCGTTCTGTATTTAATCTCTGAATTGTGATCAACCTGATCACTGATGTCAGTGATCTTGACCACTAATCGCCCAGCATTCTCACCGTCCGTGACTAATCTCAACCGCAATTCAACTGGAAACTCTTTGCCGTCAATCCGTTTCTGCGTGAGCTGGGCTCGGATCACGGAATCCGGGTCGGCGACCAATTGCTGTAACTGGCCCTTGATAATAGAGAGATCATCTGCAGGCCACAGATCAAATAACCGCGCTACTGGCCAGCGGCCATCAGTAACCCCCCACATTTTCAACGCACATTTATTCGCATAAACACACTCCAAAGAATCCGGATCAAACATCACTGCAGCATCGAGCGCTTCATCCAGAACCTGTTTGAAAAAACGGGATTCCATCTCTGATCGGCGCCGGCCATTAATTAGACGGCTGAGGACATTGTCGACTACCTGCAAATGAACCGGACTAGGTGCCGTTTTATTCTCGACGTGAGATAGAGACAACAGATGTTCAATCCGACACTGCAACATTTCAGGTGAGCTTGCCGGCGCCGCAAAATCCAGGTTTTTCATCCCAGCACAGCTTGGCATCATTGCAATTAGCTGACTTTCGTCGGCGAGCATCAAAATAATCACATCAGCTAGGTAGTGATCCATCCGAAGTTTGGTCACAAAGTCTATTATCGGCACTATCTGCCCGCCAACCGTAATGACTAGCAGGTCTGGCGGCGGCTGGTCCTTCAGTTTTTGATAACAGACTGCCAGATCATCAAGGATCTCTAGCTGGCATTTTTCTGGCGATGGAAACCAACCCGCAGAAGGCGCCGGACAATGGCGAGCCCCAACTGCAACAATCCGCTTTTTGGGTGCTAGACCACTTACCTGAGCGGCTTCTCTTGGCAGATCCACCGATGACGTTGCTTGCACTGATTTCAAAATAACTCGTTCCAGGTATCGTTGCAGATACGAAATGGCTGACGAGTAGTTCCCAGCCCTCTCCCGCAACCTTTATGGAGTTATTTATCGGTTGCCGGTTGTTCAACTTAAGGGCATCGACCGTAAAGCAGGTAGCTGAAGCAGAGTTTATTAAGAAGCCTCTTAATAACTCGGGGTGAAGCAGATGGTTTTTCAGGATGTTCAGATTTGTGGCGCAAAATTCAGGCAATAGTAGGACTACTGCCTAGTTTTTCAACGAAAAAGCTGGATGTTCTGAGGAAACAGAAGCGAATTCGGAGTTATTCAGTGGTTCCTTAAACCATGCTGAACTAACCCAACGTCAACACAACCTAAAGCAGACCAACCGTTATCGACCAGAGAACCCACAAAATCAAGGGCCAGGATCAATCATCCGGATGAGATAGAAAGAAATGGGTGTTACGGCCGCTGACCCAAGGCAACCACGCCGATGGCTCCGACCAGAAACACCAGAGATGGCGCAGAAGCAGCAACGGCCAAATTAAACCCGTAGGCCAAACCAAGATAACCAACACCCTGGCTTACAATATGAAACAGCAGCCCAAAAACGATGCCGATAAAGATGCGTTGACCAAAATTACCACTACGCAGGCTGCCAAAGACAAAGGGCAGTGAAATAAGCACCATCACCAGCACAGTTAACGGCTGCACCAGCTTCTGCCAAAAAGCCAACTGATAACGCCCCGCCTGTTGGCCATTTTCAGTCAGAAAATCAACATGACGATAGAGCTCTCGAATCGACATCCGCTGCGGCTCTACCACGCCTACCGACATGTTTTCGGGCGCTAACGGAGATTCCCAGGCAGCGTGCGGTGCCTCTAGCAGTTCCGCACCATTCAGCTTAAGTTGGGTCTGACGAATATTCTCCAAAACCCACTGATCCTCCACATTTACCGCCTGCTCTGCACGAGTCACCACTCGTAATCTCTGTGAGTCATCAAATTCGTAAATGGTGACCTGCTGCAGCGTTCGATCTGCTTCAACCACCCGGGCATTGATAAACGTCATCTGATCACGCGCCCAGACGCCGCCATCTTCACTAACAGAGAAGCTATCGTTAAGTGCCTGCGCACGCACCTCCTGACCAATACGTTCCAACGGCGGTACCGCAAATTCGCCCAGCAGAAAAGCAAATAGCAAAATCGGCCAGGTCGCCATCAGCACCAATCTGCCAATCGCCATAATGGAGAAACCCGCAGCCCGTAACGCCACCAGCTCACCACCGCCGGCAAGTCCGCCAAGCCCAACCAGAGCGCCTACCAATGCAGCACTGGGCAACAATTCAAAAGCTCTTCTAGGCGTCGTCAGCAACATATACTGCAACAACTCGGCGATGCCATAACCGGCCTGACCTAGATCAGCAAGCTCAGCAATCAACGCAAAAAAAGAAAACACCCCGGTCAAGGCCAGTAACGACAATACAAACCCGCCCTGCACCGCCCGCGCCAGATATCGAGAAATCAATTTCATCGACCGACCCACCTCAACAACCGCCGTGACCAACTCACCATTGGATTACTCAAACTGACCATCATTTGCAAAAACAGCAGAGCCACTAGCAGATGGACCCACCAGAGGCCAATCCAGGGAGATAACTTGTCATCCTCGACCCAGGAGGCACTGACCTTAAGCATGTTGGTGTAAAGCAGGTAAACCAGCATCGCCACCGCCAGTCGTCCGGCTCTGCCGGAACGTGGTGCTGAATAACTCAGCGGCACCGCCAGCAACATCAACAAAAAGGTCGACAGGGGCACCGCAATCCGCCACTGCAACTCAGCAATACCAGCCCGTCCCTTATCGAGCAATGCCAATGTCGGCAACGCCTCTACCTTGCGATATTTCTGCTTCAATTGAGTCTGCCGAATCAGCAGCGCATATTCATAGAACCGGGTGCTTTTAAAATCTAGTTCACCCGCAGCTCCGTCGTAGCGATAACCGTTTTCAAGCACGAGGAATTGATCACCGCTAGCCTGATCAATCTCAATTCGGCCGGTCGGTGCGGCAAGAATTGTTTCACTTTGATCCTCTCCCAGCCCTCGAATGAAGACGTTTTCCATTTTGCTACGGTCATCGCTGAGTTGCTGCACATAAAAAATCCGCCTGCCCTCATCGAGGGGACGAAAAACACCACTGCTAATCCCGGTCAGCGCTGGCTGGCTTTCAATACGCTCTTCGATTTTGAGTGTCTGCTCTTCAGCCCAGGGAGCTAAATAAAACGACAACAGGGCCACTGGCATGGTTGCAGCCAAGCCGGTTAAACCCACCGGCCACAACATCTGCCGAGGAGAAACTCCGGCAGCATAAATCGCCGTCATTTCACTATCTCGATACCATCGGCCTAGAGCCAGCAGCGCAGCCAAAAAAAGCGCTACCGGAATAATAATAGTTTGAGCCCAGAGCAATTTGAGCATCATCAATCCGGCTACTGCGTCCCCTGGCAACTCACCCTGAGCCACTGACGCCAGATATCGAATAATGCGGGTGCTCGACAACACCAATGTCAGCACGGTAATCGTGCCAATAAAGTTGACAAGAAACTCTTTAAACAAGGATTTGCGAATAACTTTCATGGTTTTTTCAATCTAAACAACAACACTTCATTATCGATGCTAACTAATATCAAGGCCGCTGGGGCCTGCACGGGAGATCCGCTAAATCCGCTACGGAAAAGTCGATTTTGCCCAACCCCATATGGTTTCAATACAAATGTGTAAGCTGACCCATTTCTATGGCTAGTTTTCGCTAGAATACCGCAGCACCAGGGCCCCGCCTCCCAATCACATCGACACCCAGAAAAATCCACGGAGTATGGCATGAAATTTTCTTTGGCAACTAAGCCGATCACCGAAGACAACACACAATGCTTAATCATTTCACTGCTCAGCGGAAAACAACTTTCAGGTGCCGCATTACAAGCAGACAAAGCCTCCAAGGGTGCCATCACTGCCGCTATTAAAGCTGGCGACATCTCAACAAGCCGCGGCAAAACCTTACTGCTGAGATCACTCAAGGGACT
>JAHRWJ010000207.1 GCA_019090185.1 Immundisolibacteraceae bacterium | reverse complement strand
TTACTGGCCGCACTCATCACCTTCTTACCAATCTGAGTCGAACCGGTAAAGATAATATGATCAAACGGTAACGCGGTGAAATCAGCGGCGGTATCTGGGCCACCATTGATCACTAAGACTTCATCTTCATCAAACGCCTGCGCGACGATGCTTTTAATCACTTCAGCAGTTTTAGGACAAAACTCGGACGTTTTGATCATCACCCGGTTACCGGCGGTAATCGCGCCGATCATCGGTGACAGGGTCAGCAGTACCGGCACATTCCAGGCACCAATAACACCAACTACCCCTTTCGGCTGATAGATGATGCGTGCTTTGGCGAATGGGAACTGGACGCTACCGTGGGCTTTCTTTGGTTTCATCCAGCGCCGCAGATTTTTACGGTTGTGGCGAATTTCCCCAAGTAGACCAATCACATCCGCTAACAGCGTCTCATGAACAGAGCGATGGCCAAAATCTGCTTCAACAGACTCGACGATGGCATCTTTATGGCTAACGATCGCTTCGCGCAGGCGACGCAGGTTATCCAGGCGACGCTGGTAGCTGGGAGCACCCTGCTTCAAGAAGGCTGCCTTTTGCACTGTTAACGCTGGCAATAAAGGATTCGAGACATCGGTATCGACGTCAGATAACGCCAGACGATCAGGACTATTCATAGCATTCCCCCTGGGGGTATTTGAAAACGGAGATTTAAAAAAGTGAAATTAGGCCCATCTATAGCGGCAGGCAACTTCATCTAAGCAACGAGCTAGCCTATACCAGCTTAACGACCGTTTACAAATTATTTTTGCAGAAATCCTGCTACCAAACCACTAGCTAGAACAGCACCACCGAGCGAATACTCTTGCCAGCATGCATCAGATCAAAAGCGTCATTAATCTGCTCCAACCCCATCGTGTGGGTCACCATTTTATCGATTTCTATTTCACCGCTCATGTATTGATCGACAAACCCGGGTAGTTCACTGCGCCCCTTCACGCCGCCAAAGGCACTGCCACGCCAAACGCGGCCGGTGACCAGCTGAAAAGGTCGAGTGCTGATCTCCTTACCCGCGTCAGCTACTCCAATAATAATCGCCTCACCCCAGCCCTTATGACAGCACTCCAGCGCCGCGCGCATCACCTCGGTATTACCGATACATTCAAAAGAGTAATCCACGCCACCATCGGTCATCTCGACAATGACCTCCTGGATCGGCACTGCGTGTTGAGTAGGGTCGATGCAATCGGTAGCCCCCAGTTGGCGGGCGAATTCAAACTTACTGGGATTGGTGTCGATCACCAGAATGCGTTCTGCTCCTGCCATGACCGCACCCTGTATCGCGCTTAAGCCGACACCACCGAGACCAAATATAGCCACCGTTGAGCCAGGCTCAACTTTGGCGGTTTTGATCACCGCCCCAATACCGGTGGTAATACCGCAACCGAGCAGACAGACCTTGTCTAAAGGTGCCGCAGGATTGATCTTAACCACGGATATCTCTGGCAATACCGAATATTCGGCAAAGGTAGAGGTCCCCATGAAATGAAAAATCGGTTTGCCATTGAGCGAAAAACGGCTGCTGCCATCCGGCATTAACCCCTGTCCCTGGGTCTGCCGAATCGCCTGACAGAGGTTGGTTTTTCCAGACCGACAGAACTTACATTCGCCACATTCCGGCGTATAGAGCGGAATCACATGATCACCCGGCTTAACCGACGTAACGCCCGCGCCGACTTCAACCACCACGCCGCCACCCTCATGGCCCAATATGGCCGGAAACAGCCCCTCTGGATCAGCTCCGGAGAGCGTATAGGCGTCGGTATGACAAACCCCGGTTGCGACCATTTGCACCATCACCTCACCGGCCTGGGGGGCCTGCAAATCGACCTCTTCGATGGTTAATGGTTGACCTGCCTGCCAGGCAATCGCTGCACGTGTTTTCATTGTCAAACTATTCCTAAAACAGTTAACCCGATTTAGCAGCGCTCAAAAAATTGCTCAGGGCGCCTCGTCGGCAATCAAAAAATTAAGTTCGGCAGTGACCCCGTTGGGGTCTGCGATAAACAGCTGATGCATGCCAAACGCTTCTATGCGGTTTTCACCATAGTCAACGCCTGCTGCCTTAAGTCGGGCGCGTAACTCAGCCAGCCCTTTAACACGAAAGGCGATATGGTCCAGACCGTTGCGGTAACCGGCCACCTGCTCACTATCAAGCAACACCCCATGCGCATCACGGTCATAATCGTCACCCACCTCAATCAGATGAATAACCGCCTGATCACCCGCATAAAGCCAGTACCCAGGCACCGGCAGATCTGGCCGGGGACCCACTTCCAGCCCCAACAGGTCACTGTAAAAACCCCGGGTCTGCTCCAGTTTGGTGGTACGAATAGCGCAATGCTCAACCGCTTCAACCGTCATCTCTATCTCTCCCCAGAAACAGTGCTGAATGTAAGTTACTAACCCCAGCCGATGATTATGCACCAACCGATCACAAAAGCTTCGCCCTCAAATGACCACTGTTATTGACTGCTACTAATCAAAGCCGCTACTTACCACCGCCGGCAACAAAAGGCGGCCGGGCAAACCAGATCAATATCAGCAGGGGTGGCACCAACAGGCTAATTAGATAGAGCAGATCATTCATCCCTAGCAAACTTGCCTGCTGCCAAATTGCATGTTCGGTCAACAGATAACCAGCCTGCCCCTGCTCGGCAATCATCCCTGCCCCGTTAATTCCGGAGTTAAGCAGATCCGCTTCTGAAATAGTTTCAGTTAGCCGCGCGTGATGAAAAATCTCCCGCCGCTCCCAGGCAGTAATACCCAGTGATGCACCAATACTTCCGGCCAGGGTTCGAGTGAAATAGAACATACCGGTTGCACTGGCCATGCGATGCTGCGGCACGTTCGACAGCGCGATCGTCAGCAGCGGCACAAAGAACAGCCCCAGTCCAGCTCCCATGATCATTCTGGGCCAGGCCATATCCCAGGGCGTTGCCTGGGTGTTAATCGAACCACTGGCGGTAAGTCCCCACCAGAGCAAGAAAAAACTTAACGATAGCAGGTACTTAAGATTCATCTGCGCTAAAAAACGACCCACGAATGGGGTCAGAATCATAATAAAGATACCGAAACTGGCAGTGGTAATGCCGGCCCAGGTTGCGGTGTATCCCATTCGGGTCTGTAACCAGAGCGGAAACATCACCAGTGAGGCAAACAATCCGGCCCAGGTTAGGCTGGTCGCGATCGTGCCGATGAAAAAATTACGATCGGCGAACAGCCGGATATCAATCACCGGATGATCATCTCCTAGTTCCCAGATAATCAGGTAGCTGACAGAAATGACCACCAGAATGGCAAGCACAATAATCTGCGTACTGTTTAGCCAATCGAGCTCGCGGCCTTTATCTACCAGCACCTGTAAGCAGACCACCGCTATCACCAATAGCAGTAATCCGACTTTATCGATCGGCAGGTTGACCCGGTCAGTTTCATGGTCACGCAAACTAAACCAGACCAGTGCCGCGCAGAGTATTCCCAACGGAATGTTGATATAGAAAATCCACGGCCAGCTCCAGTTGTCGGTAATCAACCCTCCGAGTATCGGGCCAGTCAAGGGTGCAATGGTCACCGTCATCGACACCACCGCCATCGCCATACCTTTTAAGCGTACCGGGAAATGGTGCAGTAATATCGCCTGCGACA
>JAHRWJ010000206.1 GCA_019090185.1 Immundisolibacteraceae bacterium | reverse complement strand
GGCAGATCCCAATTCTTTGTAATCGACGGTTTTAGCCATCGATTGCAAAACCGTCCTCCTGGCCCAATAAATGGCGCGGCCAGCCAGCAGCCGCGAAGCCGTCGGCGAGGTCAACTCACCCCAGCGAGAATTGATCTCGCTCCAGCATATCGGAGCTAGCTCGTGCCAGAGCGGCAAAAACCAGTCATCGGTTCAGTGACCTCGATCCCGACTTTGGCAGCTACGCCATCACCGTCCTTATCCGCTGATGGACCGATAGTGCGGAAACCATCCGACCAAATCATAGCTCTGGGCGCATGCCAGCAATGGGTCACCGCCTCTATAAACCTGCACAACCAAATCAGGGTTTGCTAACGTACCCTTCGCTTATCAGGAGGAGCGGCACACCATGACAAAAATCAACGATTCAAAACAACCAACTGGAACAACCCAACTAGACGCAATCGTCATAGGCGCCGGTTTCGGCGGCATGTACACCCTACACTTATTGCGAGAACTGGGCCTGAAGACCCGGGTGTTCGACGCCGCCGACGGGGTCGGCGGCACCTGGCGCTGGAACGGCTATCCGGGTGCTCGGGTCGATTTTCCCGGTGGCCCCTATTACTGCTACACCTTTTCCGAAGAACTCGTTAAGGGTTGGCAATGGAAGGAGTCCCAACCGGACCGAGAAGCCGTGCTGGGCTATCTGGACTACGCAGCGGACACGCTGGGTCTGCGCCCGGACATTCAACTCAACACATGGGTAGCCAGCAGCCAGTTTGATGACGCTACCCAGCAATGGGTGATCAAGACTGATCAGGGTGACTCTTTCACCGCGCCGTTTTTGATCTGCGCGGTAGGTACGCTGTCTGCTGCTAATGAACCGGACATTCCTGGCTTCAATAATTTTAAAGGTGACTGTTTACACACCGGACGTTGGCCCAATGAATCGGTTGATTTCACGGGTAAACGGGTTGGCGTTATTGGCACTGGTTCTTCCGGGGTGCAGGCGATTCCGCTGATTGCCCAGCAGGCTGAACAGTTAACCGTGTTCCAGCGTACGCCACAGTATGTGATACCCGCAGGCAACCACGACCTGGACCAGAGCTTCCTTGATGACATTCACAACAACTGGCCTCAGATTCGCCAACAGATGATCAACTCGCCGATTGGCGCTCCCTTCGCGCCACGTCAGCGCTCCGCGCTGGAAGACAACCAAGCAACTCGCAATCAGCTCTACGAATCACTTTGGCAACAAGGTGGGCTGGGTATTGCATTCGACAGCTACGATGATCTGCTGATCAATAAGGAGGCTAATTTCACGCTGGCTGAATTTGTCCGTTCGAAAATTTCAGCCACGGTAACCAACCCCGACACCGCAAATAAACTATTACCGAATTTCTACATAGGGACCAAACGGCTAATCCTTGGTATGGATTATTACCAGACCTACAATCGGGATAACGTGGAACTAGTAGACCTGCGTGCCAACCCGATCGAATCGATGACCACCAACGGCATACAGACCACCGACGGCGAAGAGCATCCGCTGGATATTCTAGTGCTGGCCACCGGTTACGATGCGGTCACCGGCGCCATGCAGCGCTTAAACCCGGTGGGATCAAAGGGCATCACCCTCAACCAAGCCTGGTCGAAACGCTTTAACACCTACCTGGGCATGTTGATTCCACAGTTTCCCAACCTGTTCATGATTCACGGCCCAGAAACCCCATCCGTGCTCTACAACATGCCCCTGGGGGCAGAACTAGAAGCCGAATGGATTCGCGACTGTATCCGCGAAATGCGCGACCGGGGTTTAACCAGAATAGAACCCGCACCGGGAGCCGAACAGGCCTGGGGTGAGCAGGTCGCGGCGATTGCAGAACAGACCCTGTTCCCACAAACCCCATCCTGGTACACCGGCGAGAACATCGCCGGCAAACACCGCCAATTTGGGGTCCACCTGGGCGGACCGCTGTTTTTTCAGCATCTGACGGACATTGCGAACAAAGGATATGAAGGTTTTGTGCTGAGCTGATGCTGTTAGCACCCACCCATGGGGTCATGGTCTTGTAATCCAGAAAACTAGGGATACCCTTCACCGATAGCACCTCAACCAATAGTTGAATGTGCATGATTACAAGACCTGAGCCCCTGATTTGTTGGTTTAGCGAGAATTTTAATCCGGCTGCATGCGCTTTTTAGGCGTATTCATTGTTTAGCGAGCAACTTTTCGGTGATGTTATCAAACTCCAACAAAGCTTCGTCACTTAGCTTCAGCATTACCTTTCGACGTTCTTCTCTGAGTTCGGTCTCCGACGAAAATGTAAGGTAGCCTGTTATCGGTGCACTCCGGTTTGCCAGTTCTCTTCCATAAAGGCGACTTTCTTCTGGCTTGGATTCATCGTAGATAAACTGCGTAGCAGCTTCACGTGCTTCATTATTTAACGTGTACCAAAGCGCCAGTAGGATACTTTTTTGAGATGCTGAATGTTCCTCAACTTCAAGTAGTTCAACCAGGTCAGAAATGTAGTTAAGTTCAGACATTGGAAACAACATATAGATCAACGAGTAGTTCTGTCCTAATGTAAGAGCGTGCTGAACAATGAATGCCTTAAAATCCGGGAAGTCTAGAATTCTGAGTGCTGCGGTTGTGGTGTCGAATCCATTTACTGCAAACCAGTGAACAGTTCGCAAATAATCTGTATGTTGTATACCTCGAAGGTCGGCCCGGGGAATCGAATCTAGAGCGAGCGCTCTATCAGCATGCAGGTCGGACAGAGATAACAGGAGCCTGCTACCATCGTAGGCGAAATAGGCAGGATTTGACTTATCTCTGAGCTCGGCTCTTAGTGCAGGGACGTATTGCTCCGGGCTAGCGGTGGCCTCTTTCCAAAATTCATCTAAGGCTAAGGATTTTTCTTCAATTTGGTTTGTCGTGAGTGTGTGTGGTTCGAAGGAGTACAAGCGCTTGATTCGTTGATGGAAGTTTCTATCAATGCCTGATGACTGTGCTGCAACACACATAGCAGACACACTCAATATAATCGCAACAATGACACGGAACATATCTATGAGCCTAACGTTTAAGCCAAAAGGCGCACGGCTTTTTGCGCGTCCTTTTGAGCTTTATATGATCGAGTTTTCACTCAAAAGCGAATAAAGTGAGGCCCATAACCTTGGCAAAAAGGTTATAGGGATAGCAGCCCGATTGAGCTTAGGCTCCAGCAGTGCTGAGACCGTTAACAGGCGCGTGGCGTTATCCCTATGCATGTTGTAACTCGGACAATCGAATGCACCCATAGGGCATAAAAGCCTCGAGCTCGAATTTAGCAAGGGTGAGTAACCATGACAACTAGCAATCACTTAATCACAAGCGTTAACGTCGGAATCGATGTCGGTAAGGCTCAGCTGGATATCCATCTGCATGAGCCTTACCTTTATTGTTCCGTTCTCAATACTCCAGATGGTATTGCCCGCGCCCTCAAATGGCTCGATCAGTACCCGATCACACGAATCGTCATCGAGGCCACTGGGCGCTATGAGCAGCTGTTTGTCGAGGCAGCCCTAGATCATCGATTGCCGGTTATTGTGATCAATCCATTATTGATCAGGCGTTACGCCGGTGCTATTGGCCAGCTGGCCAAAACCGATCAGATCGATTGCTGGCTAATTGCCCAGTACGCAGCCGTTATTCAGCCTCAGGTGCGCAAACATAAAAGCAAAAACATCATCAGAATCAAAGATCTGTTAGCCAGGCGTCGCCAGGTAATCGAGATGACGACCATGGAGAAAAACCGGTACCAGATCATGCCCTCTTTTCTCAAGCCCGACATCAAGCGACTGATCGAGCACTTAAAAAGTCAGCGGTTAAAGCTGGATAAGCAGATCGAACAGCAGGTCGAGCGCGAGGAGAGCTGGAGACACAAACGGGACATTTTGCAAAGCATGCCTGGCGTGGGGCCGGTGGTAGTATCCACCTTACTCGGTGACCTGCCGGAACTGGGTCAGTTAAATAATAAACAGATCGCTGCATTAACCGGTGTGGCGCCTTATAACCGTGATAGCGGCAAGCTCAGGGGTAAACGAAGGATTAGTGGCGGTCGAGCTAGCGTGCGCACCACGCTGTTCATGGCGGTCTTAAGCGCGGTACAACATAATCCGGTGATCAAAGCCTTTTATCTGCGCCTGGTAGCTGCGGGGAAGCACAAGAAAGTGGCCCTAACTGCTTGCATCAGAAAAATGATCACTATGCTCAACGCCATGGTCAGGGATGACAAAATGTGGCAAACAAATATTGCCTAATTACTGGACTTGGGATCACAGTCGCTTGTTATGTGTTTGGGTAGTAAACAAGAACACTACCATCCTTAATTGCCCCTTCGTAAAACCCGCTAAACTCTCTATAAGTTGGTGTATTGAGAGTCTGAACTTTTAGGCTGTTACCTTTAAGGTTTTCGACATTTATGAAACCATACTTATCGATTTCTAATGTTGCTTCGCTATAGTTTGCTTCGTCC
>JAHRWJ010000205.1 GCA_019090185.1 Immundisolibacteraceae bacterium | reverse complement strand
TGGCCAGCAACGGCGTTATTTACACCGCTGCATATCAGGGCCGAGTGGTTGCCGTTGGCCAAAACTCCGGCGAAATTCTCTGGTCCCGGACTATTTCCAGCTTCTCCGATATCAGTGTCGATCTATTTAACATCTATCTAACCGACGACCAGGACACGGTCTGGGCGCTTGACCGACGATCCGGTGCGACCTACTGGAAACAGGACGCCTTGTCCGCCCGCCAGGTCAGCGCGCCGGTAGTGGTTGGCGACTACCTGGTGGTAGCCGACTTTGAGGGCTATCTGCATTGGCTCAGTCGCGATGACGGTAGTTTTGTCGCCCGTTCCCGACCTATCAAGGATTCCATTGGCTCACCGCTAAAGGTACTTAACGAACGCCTTTATGTCTTCAGTGATGACGGCCGCCTGGTGGTACTGGTGCCGCCTGCTGAGAAATTACCGGGCTAATATCACAAGCTAAATTTAGTCGCTAATATCTCTTGTCTGAGCAGTCAACTAGCCTGCTGCCTGGATAACGCGGCTGGATTTAGTTTCTGGCCACCAGACTGGATCGCGTCCTGATTTTTAAAGCCAATTGGCTCTTAGTTTTAAGAAACAGCCCAAATTGTTCACGCCCGCCAACCTGGCTGGGCCCCAAAGTTTAGAGATCAACCGACTACCAATGTTGCCACTACTGGCCCTGATCGGGCAGCCCAATGTGGGCAAATCAACCCTGTTTAACCGCCTTACTCGCACTAAAGATGCCCTGGTGGCGGATCGGCCTGGACTTACCCGAGACCGGATCTTTGGCCAGGGGAAAATCGGCGCGCAGGAATATATCGTTATCGATACCGGCGGATTAAGCGGTGATGCGGCCGGCATCGACGGACTCATGGGCGAACAGAGCCTGTTAGCCGCCAGTCAGGCCGATGCGGTTCTGTTCCTGGTCGATGGCCGTGAAGGACTCGACCCGCGGGACGAAGAGATAGCGCGGCAGCTAAGACGATTGGGGGTATCGATTAATCTGCTGGTCAACAAAACCGAAGGGGTTGCTGCAGAGCAGGCGCTCTCCTCCTACCACTCACTAGGCTTCAAAAAAGCCTTTGCTATTTCCAGCCATCGTGGCGACGGTGTGGAAAAATGTATCAACTCGGTATTGGTGGAATTTCCTCCGCCAGACCCGGTTGCAGCTGAACCTTTAGAAAACCCCAGCGATCAATCTCACTACTTCCACCCTCGGGTAGCCTTAATCGGCCGTCCCAATGTTGGCAAATCAACGCTTACCAATATGTTGCTGGGCGAAGAAAGGGTGATTGCCTTTGACCAGCCCGGCACCACCCGAGACAGCATCGAAATCCCGCTAGATCACGATGGCGAAGAGTGGACATTAATCGATACCGCCGGGGTAAGGCGCAGATCAAAAGTCAGTGACCTGATCGAGAAATTCAGCATTATCAAGACCATCCGTGCGATTGAAGCTGCCAATGTGGTGGTGGTGCTGGCCGACGCCGGCGAAGGTCTCACCGACCAGGATGTTCGCATTCTGTCGATGGCGATCGACCAGGGCCGCGCATTGGTGCTGGCAATCAATAAATGGGATAGCGTCGACGAAGAGACCCGGCTGCAGATACGGCGAGAGGTAGAACGCAAACTGCCTTTTATCGGCTACGCCCGCATTCATTACATATCAGCCCTGCGTGGTAAAGGGCTGGCTGCGCTAATGGATTCGGTAAAAGAAGCTTACGAAAGTGCCTTTCGTCATTTCACCACGCCGCAACTCAACGATATTCTTGAAATATTGGTCAGGCGCAACCCCCCGCCGCTGAGCCATGGTCGGCGTCCCAAGCCGCGCTACGCCCACCAGGGTGGCACCAATCCGCCAACCATTATTATCCATGGCACCCAGTGTGACCGATTACCCGATAGCTACACCCGCTACCTGGAAAACGGCTTCCGCCAGCGGCTGGAGATTGAAGGCAGTCCACTGCAGGTGCATTACCGTCAGGGCGAAAACCCTTACGCCGGCCGCAAGAACAAACCGACGAGTCGGCAACTGAAGAAATCCACCCGTGAGAAAAAATTCAGGAAAAAGAACTACCGAAAGTAACAGTTGGTCATTAGTTTTCTATTTACTCATCTAAAAAGCCTGTCTGTTTTGGGGGGTTATATTCCCAATCAAAACGGGCTATAATTCGCGCCCCCAATTCTTCCCGCCCGTTTTAATATTCACCTGAATCTAGCGACAGACAGGCCGCTAACTTCATCATCAGGGCGACAAGAGAATTGATCGACTGGCTACACAACTTATTTCCAGGCCATTAGCTAAGCCTGGCAAACGAGTTGGTTAAAGCGATAACCGCCAGTTCCTGCATCAATCCCTATCGCCCACCTACACCCCCTGTGATGAGAGTTAATGACTAAACCTGCCGATTCCGATCAATCCAATGATTCTGCTAATGATTCTGAGCCATCCGAAAACCTGCTCGGGTTTAGCGACCTGGGGCTCTCAGAACCTCTACTAAAAGCAATTACCGCGCTTGGCTACGAGCAACCCTCACCGATACAGGCTCAAGCAATCCCCCATCTGATTGAGGGCAAAAGTCTGCTCGGCGTCGCCCAGACCGGCACGGGTAAAACCGCTGCCTTTGCATTGCCCCTGCTCAGCCGAATTGAACCGAATAAGAAAAAGCCACAGATACTCGTGCTTGCTCCTACCCGAGAACTAGCGATACAGGTGGCCGAAGCCTTCCAGACCTATGCCCGCCACCTAAAAGGCTTTCAGGTAGCGCCAATCTATGGTGGCCAGGACATTCGTGGTCAGCTCAAATTACTCAAGCGCGGTGCTGATGTGGTTGTCGGTACTCCAGGCAGGTTGCTTGACCATTTGCGTCGTCGAAGCCTGGAACTAGATGAATTACAGGCGGTGGTGCTTGATGAAGCCGATGAAATGTTACGCATGGGCTTTATCGATGATATCGAGACCATTCTCAGCTCAGCACCCGAAGATAGTCAGCGTGCGCTGTTTTCGGCCACCATGCCAGCACCGATCCGCCGGGTCGCGGCCAAGTATCTAAAAAATGCTGAAGAAGTTCGCATAGCAACCAAAAGCCGTACGGTAGAGAAAATTGATCAGAGCTATCTGATCGTCCATTACAGCCACAAACTCGACACCCTGACCCGCATACTCGAAGTTGAAACTTTCGACGGCATGATTGTGTTTGTGCGCACCAAGTCAGAAAGCACCGAGCTGACCAGTAAACTCGAAGCCCGTGGGTTTTCAGCCGTTGCCCTCAATGGCGACCTGAATCAGGCGCTTAGAGAAAAAACCATTAATCGTTTTAAACGTGGCGGCATTGATATTCTGGTCGCCACTGATGTGGCTGCTCGAGGTCTCGACGTTGAGCGCATCAGCCATGTTATCAACTACGACATTCCCTATGACCCAGAAGCTTATGTTCACCGCATAGGCCGCACTGGCAGAGCGGGCCGTGAAGGCAAAGCGATATTATTTGTCACGCCAAAGGAACGGCGCCTGCTTAAAACCATCGAAAAAGCAAACCGGCTTGAGCTTAAAGTCATGCCAATGCCGACCGGTGAACAGGTCAGCGAACAGCGTATTGCCAAGTTCCAGTCTGAACTAATGCAGTCCATCCAGACAGAAGACCTAACAACCTTTAGAGAGCTGGTCGAGCAGATTGCTCACGACACCGAAACCGATATTGGGGAAATTGCCGCCGCCCTGGTGATGCAATCTCAGAAACAGCGTCCGTTGTATCCAACATTTGCGCCATTGCCAGACGCCTCAAAACGACCTGAACGTGGTCAGCGCGACCAGGGTAGAGACCGACCCAATCGCAAAAACCCCAGCCACGACAGCGGCAAACGTAGAGACGCGGGGGATCGCGGAGAACGTCCACCGAGCCGGCGGCGTCAACCACGCGAACCAGATGCGGATCAGCAGCGCTACCGAATTGAAGCCGGCAAAAGCCATGGTGTTCGGCCCGGAGATATCGTCGGCGCGTTGGCTAATGAAGCAGGGGTTGAAGTTGAATATATCGGCAGCATCGAAATCGGTGAAAACCACAGCACGGTGGATCTACCAGATGGCATGCCTAAGGATGTATTTGAACACCTCAAACGGGTGCGGGTGCGTCAACAACCGATGAACATTAGTCTGGTATCGGGCGACAACTCCCCTGGCCTGAGCAAGCCAGCTAAATCCCGTAAACCCAACAAAAAACTTTCTCTAAAAAAGAACCGCTCTGCATAACAGTCAAACCCGCTAAT
>JAHRWJ010000023.1 GCA_019090185.1 Immundisolibacteraceae bacterium | reverse complement strand
CTCGCAGAAATCTTTAACCGGTCTGTTATTGGAGCTATGACAGTAAGGTTTGGTTCTCATATGGGCAGTGATGGTTCGGTTGGCGTGGTAGGGGAGTTGATCAGCCGTTTCGGTATCTATCCGGTAGGCACTACCGATCGTATTGCGCAGCTAGTGGCTGTGATGGAGCAAGCCGGTTTCACGGCTTCCCAATCCGAGGATATCTGCCTGGAAAGCTGGAAGAAAATGGTGATTAACTGTGCTTGTAACCCGGTTTCCGCATTGCTGCCCGGTGATATTCAGAGTCTTTATCAGTCCGAACCCAGCCGTTGGATCATGGTCAACATAATGAGAGAGGCCGCGGCCGCAGCCGCTGCAGATGGTGTTGAAATAACCCCACAGCAGCTTGATCAGCTAGCCGATATGCTGGCCAACATGCCGCCACTAAAATCATCCATGCAGGTGGACGCTGAGCGCGGCACGCCACTTGAGTTAGATGGTCTTACCGGGGCGATATTGGACAGAGCCGCCCAACTCGGTCAGGAAGCGCTGGTAACGGCCAGTATTCATCACCTGCTGTTGGCCAAATACCCCAACGCTGCGGTTTAAACGTCGACTAACACCACGCCATCTTCGACTTTGGTGGGGTAGGTGGCCAGGGCTTTTTCTTTACGCAACAAATTGGTCAGTTGAGCAATACCGGGTGGGAAATTTGCCCATTTCTTTACTTCGCCGGTTTTGATGTCGAACTCAGCCCGATGGAAAGGGCAAACCACGTTGCATTCCTCAACAATTTTGCCACGGGCAAGCGGTGCAAACACATGGGTACAGCTTGCCGCAGTGGCATAAAAACCGTCAGCCAAATGAAACAGCAGGATTGACCGATCTGCCAGTTTGAAACGTTGTTTGTCACCGACTGCCAGGTCTGTTTCGTGACATGCCTTGATAAAAGCCATTAATCTCTCCCGTTGTATTGTTCGATTTTTTTAGTCAGCGGGTAGTATTAATGAACCCTTGAAAAACTTTGAATTGGCATCTTCTTCAACCAGAGTTTTTCAAAGGCTCCTTAACGCCTGCTGTGGAGGTTAACTCTATACTAAATCAGGCTGCTTGGTGGCGAGTCTGTTTTAGCAGGCCGGATAGCTAACCTGGAGGGCTTTAACCGCAGGTAAGGCCGCCGTCGACTGACCAGGTGGCCCCAGTAACATAGCGTGCGCTGTGGCTGCTCAGAAATACAGCTACGTCGGCAATATCTTCAGGCTCCGCCAGGTAGGCCATCGGGACTGAGTCAATTAACTGCTGTTCGAGGATCGGGTTTTGCTGTAATCCGGCGGTTAAATCGGTACGTACCCAGCCAGGAGCCACGCCGTTCACCCGGATTTTGTTCTCGGCCCACTCCATGGCGAGATTTTTGACCAGACCGGTCAGGCCATGTTTGGAGGCCGCATAAGCACTGAGTCTTTTTGCACCGATTAGGCCGGCAATCGAGTTAATAAATATGATCGATCCAGGGCGACCCTGATTGATTAACTGGCGCGCATAACAGCGCGCGGCGATAAAGGCGCCCCGCAGGTTGGTGTTAAAAATCAGGTCCCATTCCTGGTCGGTGACTTTTTCCGGTCGGTTGTAGCTCGGGCTAACACCGGCGTTGAAGATCATCGTGTCTGGTAACTCATTGTCCGTGAGCCAGCGATTGAGATTCTGGTCGGTGTCCTCGGTGACATCAAGTTGTAGTGAGTAAACCTCGGCGTTTCCAGAACTGGAGGCGATCTCAGTGGCCACCTGCTGACCGCGAGCCTGATCTCTTGCGGTCAGGGTGACAATGGCGTTTTGCTGGGCCAGGCGGCTGACGATGGCCTTACCAATACCGCGGGCACCACCAACGACCAGCACGCGCTGTCCGCTGACGGAAGCATATTCAGTCATAGATAGATCCTGAAAATAACAAAAGTGGGGGTTGTGTGACTGGCCTTGGGGGCCAATCGATTAATCAATTTAATCGATAGTCTCAAAGCTAATGAACTGGTCTGGGTTCTCGGCCAGCTCTCGACCAAGGCTGATTCTGCCCTTGCCACGAAGGACTAGTTCTTCCCTACGCAGATAGAAGCTACCGTCCTGGGTTTCAACATAGGTGCCGTTGGTGCTGGTGTCGAGTAACACGAACTTCCCTCGACGGGTCTCTATACGGACATGTTCACGGGAGGCAAAAGAGTCGTTGACCATCATGTCTGCCCGTTTGCCTCGCCCCATAGACATTGGATGCATTGTCAGATCAAGGGTCTTTTCCTGGCCTTCATAGATTAATTTGAGCCGGCCGACTTCTTCAGGGGCTGCAAACAGACCGGTGGCAATATGGGTGACGTCTTCTTCTTGCCAGATCAGCTCATAGATGTCGATGGTTTCGCGCTTGCCCTTCACTGTTAACCGGTCGAGCAGCCGCGCGCTAGATTTGTGTACCGGGTTCATTTCGGCGACGGTTTCTTTGGTGGTGATGATCTGTCCACCTTTAGCCAGCGCGGCCATTCGTGCGGCAATGTTGACGGCGTCGCCGAAGACATCACCTTTTTCCTTAATCACCGGGCCGTAATGAAAACCGATGCGGATTGCCATCGGATGGCTGGTGCCTTCGATAGCGATACCTTCGCTGATATCTTCCTGCATCTGTATACAGGCCGCAGACGCGTCATCGGCGTTGAGGAAGGTGCACATGATTTCGTCACCGATGGTCTTTATTACCGTGCCGTTGTGGCCGGTAATGGCTCTGTCCATCTGTTCCATACAGGCGGTGATTAACGGCCGCGCAACAGCATCGCCAAGCCGGTCATAGAGGCTTGTGCTACCGCTGATGTCAGAGAATAAAATTGCTAATTGAGGCTTTGCCATCAAAAGTTATCGCATTGTGTGAGATTGCTTCCAACGATCCTTGATCGAATCCCGGAAGCAGATTAGTTCACAGGCAGGTTTTAAAAACGGATTGGCCGATGAAGAAATACTACTATTTATTGTTAGTTGACCTATTGGTGGCAGATTAGATTGTTTCTTACGGCCAAGTTTAGGTGCCTCAAGCCTTCAGATACTGCTCTTTTTGCACACTCTAGTCAAACTAGTACGTTCAATTTAGTTTACAGCTTGAGCTGATGTTATCGCCTGTTTGGCAAAACTTCTGAAGTAAATAATAGTGGATTAATGCGCGCGTCGTTGAGACTCAGTGACCAATGCAGGTGAGGCCCGGTGGCTCTGCCACTGGAACCGACCGCGGCGACTAGTTGCCCCTGGGTTACCTGGTCACCAATATTGACCAGTGTTTTGCTGAGGTGACAAAACATTGAAACCAACCCTTCGCCATGATCGATGAACAGGGTGTTGCCATTAAAAAAGTAGTTACCTAAACCGGTGATGACCCCGCCCGAGGGGGCAATTACCTGTGTACCAGTTGGGGCTGCAAGGTCAATTCCAGAGTGAGGTTTGCGCGGATGACCATTGATAATGCGTCGATATCCAAACTCACTGGAGAGGCGGCCTGTTACCGGCATGACCATTTTTCTGAAATCGACTGATGCGTTCTGCCAGTTACGCAGCGAGCGGTTAATCGATACCCGCTCTGTCTTGATCCTTAATAACGAGGCTGAATCTGGAGAGACTTTGTTGTTATCGACAATGGTTAGTTGTTCGGTTGGATAGTCGGCTTCAAACACCGTAAATGCTATTTTTTTTGTTTT
>JAHRWJ010000204.1 GCA_019090185.1 Immundisolibacteraceae bacterium | reverse complement strand
TTGCTGCTGTCGGTGCAGTGGACGCTGTGCAGGTCTTGTGCGGGGAGACCAGGCCAGGGCCCGGTGGTTGTCCAGTTGCTACCATCCCAACCCAGCAAAGTGGCTACTCCTGAATCTTTATCACCCACCGCCCAGCCGCCGCTGCCACCAATACTGATGTCAGCCTCTAGGGTTCGATTAATGTTATTTATGGTCGCTGTGACCGTGAGGTTACAGAGTGTGCTGTTGAGCAGGCTGCTGGATATTGAATATTGACCACGTCCAAAAGTGAATGGCCCCTGGGGTGCCAAACTGGCGCAGGCGGTGCCATTGACCAGCTGCCAGCTGGCTCGTTCCAGCGCTGCCTCGGCCAGAAACAGGGTCTCGGTGGCATCCGCATTGTCGGCGCTATCGAGTAGGTCAGAGCCGGACATGGTCACCAGGGTGAGTGCCATCACCGAGACGATGACCAATAAAAAAACAATGGCGACTAGCATCACAGCGCCGGCTTGATGGCCCGCACCGAACGCCCGACTCCGAGTCACGCCGGTCACGGTTGATTCCTCAGGCCGACTCGTACTAGTTGTTGGTAAATATTGCTGCCATTTGCCAGCTCTAGCTGCAACTCCACAAAGGCAACATCGCTGCTACTAAAGGCACTACTGCTGCCATCGAGCTGGAAATATTGAAAACTGCCGCTGCTGACCTGGTCGACCATTACCGAGGTCACTGCCGGGCTACTGTACTCCAGGGTGATCAGTGGTGGCGCGATGGTGAAGGTCAGATCGGTACCGTCTGATTTGGTAAAACTGAACTGGCTGCTGGTCATGGTCGCGATGTCATAGGCGGATGGCGCCCCCGGGTCGCGGCGGGTTTCCCGCAGCTCACGCTCGGCTCGGGTCAGCGTGGTGCGTAATTTACTCAGGGTATCGACCACGTCAGGTGCCACCTGCCAGGCCAGTACGCTGTTAGAGAGAGTGCTGGCCCCGGTCGCGGCGACGATGGCGACAATCACCATCACCATTACCAGCTCTATCAGCGTAAAGCCGTTTTGCTGGTGGGATCGGGGTAGTCGACTGGCCATTAATAGTCCGCCAGCATAATCGGTAATCGGGCCCGTTCGTCACCGCCAATGGTGACCACCACTTCGGCGAGGGTACAGCTGCTGTCTGGGCAGGCTGTCGAGCTAAAACTGCTGAAATTAACCAACCGGGTGTAGCTACTAAAACTCGCCGGTAGACCGCTGCAGCTGTAGGTAAGGGCGGCAGCATGGCCGCTGATTCTGCGGGTCGATAACAGCTCTTCGCCACAGCCCTGCGCTAACTGTGAGGCGGTTTGAACCTGTTCGTTAAGCTGCCAGCTGCTACCCGCCTGGCTAAACTGTAGGGTCAGCGGGACCGCAATAATCGACATCACGGTGATAATGATCACCACTTCAATCAGACTAAAGCCTGCTGAATGGTTGATGGTTTCAGGGCGCGGTAACAAAGCCACTCACCGGTGCCACTGAAACCGTTGCTGACTGGCTGCCGGTGCTAATGGTCTGCACCTGTGCGGTGGCCAGCAACGCGGAACCATCGGTCGGTCGGCCCAAGCTGTCGAAACTAAAATCACTACCAGCGATCGACAGGTTTGATTCGAGGTTAACCTGAAAGTTGCCACCCCGTGCCGGGTCAGCAATCACCGCCAGAGAGGCGTCGGTAAATTGATAGCCACTGGCAGTGATTTCAAAATTGAGGGGGCGACCCTGAGTCATGGCTAGTGATTGGGCGTGGCGTATATCTCGAGCCAGTAACCGTTGCTGGGGGTCAACTAACGGTTCACTGCCCAGCCAGCGTGGTGCCGCATAAGCGGCGATGATGCCGAGTAGGGTCATCACCGTAACGGTTTCGATCAGGGTGAATCCGCCAGCGTTTGTTTTTTCAAGAGCCATTTGGATCCGTCAGCAGGATGGTCATCTGGGCGACCAAAACCAACCTAACTGGTGACGACGGTTGACCTGAGCGCAGCTGATCGTGGGCCGTGTGTTGATAACAGTGACCCAGGAATTAGGGCAAAGAAAATACCCTGGTATGCGCCACCGCCAGCAAATTTTAAGCCTGGCGGTGGCCGGGGTTCGCTTGTTAAATTTACAGAGAAAGAGTACCGACGCACTCAACCGTATTGCCGACGGCGGTGGTTGCGGTAGCACAGGTTGAATCTGTGAAGGTGGGGACGGTTGCGGAGGAGCCGTTAATATCCACTGTGATTCCTGTAGCAGCTGCGCCGACGCCTTCACCGTTTACATAGGTGGCGAGTTCGGTGACGGTTGGAAATGTCTTCAGATCAGCAATAGCAATCGCGTGGGCAGCTTTGACCGCTCCAGACATGCCTTTGCCTGCCGCAGTGGTAGCGCCGGCTGACAGGTCAACAAATTTGGGTACGGCAATTGCACCCAATATTCCAAGGATGACGATTACCATGACTAACTCAATCAGTGTAAACCCCGACTGTTTGGACATCTTCTAAACTCCTGTTAATTCAATCTATAAACTGCATTCCCCAAGCGCCAGCACCAGCGGGTACTTGCAGATGGTGATCCTTTTTCAGCTAACGGTTTGTCTGCTAAAACCTTTAGTACTCATGGCGTTGTTAGTGCATGGCAGCGCCTCCCAGGTCCCACATCGGCAGGAACACGCCCAGGGCTAGAATCAGCACCATGATGCCCATGAAAACAGT
>JAHRWJ010000203.1 GCA_019090185.1 Immundisolibacteraceae bacterium | reverse complement strand
TGGTGGCGTCAATTTGATGCCACTGCGGAACTTCAGTGGCTCATGGGTTGCCAAAATCACGCCGACAAGTTTGTATTCAGCTATTCTCATAGCCCCCAAAACTATCAGGAAAAAAATCAGTGACACTGGATGCGGGAAGACGATATAGATGAGTAGTTTTATCTGGTCGGTTGGTGGTCTGATTGTTGCACTGGGCTTGCTGGTTACGGTTCATGAGTTTGGCCATTTTATTGTTGCCAGAGCTGCGGGTGTTCGGGTGCTGCGCTTTAGCGTGGGATTTGGTAAGCCGATCCTGCGGTGGCAGCGCAATGCCGACTCGGTCGAGTACGTGCTGGCGATGATTCCGCTTGGTGGCTACGTGAAGATGCTCGGCGAGGCCGAAGAAGCGGTCGACCCTGGGCAGCGCGCAGAGGCTTTTAGTCATAAAAGTCTTGGCCAGCGAGTGGCGATTGTTAGTGCCGGCCCAATAGCCAATTTTATCCTGGCAGTGGTGCTGTTCTGGGTGCTTTATCTAACGGGGATCACCGGGTTTAAACCCATCGTTGGCGAACTTAAAAGTGATAGTTTTGCTGCTCAGGTTGGTTTTGTCGCCGGTGATCAGATCGTAGCGATCGGTGACGACCCGGTTATTCTTTGGGAAGAGGTTGGCTTGAAACTACTGGCTAAGGCCGTAGAAGCAGAGCCTGTGGCTGTAGAGGTGATTACGGAACAGGGTCAGCATCAGGTGCGCTGGATTGATTTTGCCGAGCTACCCAATGCGCTTGAACAGGCGGACCTGTTAACTCGAATTGGGATGAAACCTCAATTGCCCGCCCTGCCCGCGGTAATCGGCGATATTGTCCAGGGTGAGCCAGCTCAGCGTGCTGGTCTGTTGCCGGGGGATAAATTACTCACTGCCGATGGTGATGAGATTTCCGGCTGGGGTGGCTGGGTTGACTATGTTCGCGCTCGTCCGGAAACCGAGATAGCACTCCAGCTTGAGCGTGATGGACTGGCGATGACGCTTGCTCTGACGCCAGCACGCCGGGAGCAGGGTGGTGAAGTATTTGGCCGGATTGGTGCGTTACCGGATGTGCCCGAGAACTGGTATGACGGCTATCGTGCGACCCGACGTTACGGTTTAGTCGCTGGGCTAGGTAAGGGCATTGAGCAGACCGGCGAGATGAGCCTGTTAACCCTGAAAATGCTGGGTAAAATGGTGGTTGGCGAAGTTTCGCTAAAAAATATTAATGGTCCGATTTCAATCGCTGAATATGCGGGTCGTAGCGCTAAGGTTGGGCTTTCAGCCTTTCTCAAGCTGGTTGCCTTTTTGAGCATCAGTATTGGGATTTTGAACCTGTTACCTATTCCGGTTCTGGATGGCGGGCATTTACTGTATTATTTGGCTGAATGGGTGAGGGGCAAACCGCTTTCAGAGACAATGCGCGGATGGGGCCAGCAGGGTGGTTTAGTACTACTGCTAGGTTTGACCGTGTTGGCACTCTATAACGACGTGCAAAGACTGATTCAGTGAGCTTTGTGGCAAATATAGCCACGAATTCATTGATCGTATTCATAACTAATAAGTAAAGAGCGCATGGTGATTCTTAGGGTTCGATCGATTATTGCGGCAATGCTATTGCTGGCTTCTGGGCTGCTGACGGTTTCTGCAGCGGAATTTGTGATCGAAGATATCCGTATCGAAGGATTACGTCGGATATCTGCGGGAACGGTATTCAATGCTCTTCCGGTTGCTGTCGGTGATCAGATCGATGAAGCGGATACGGGCATGCTGATCCGGGCGTTGTTCTCCACCGAATTTTTTAGAGATGTTGCTGTTGATCGCCAGGGTGGTGTGTTGATTATCAACGTCGAGGAACGGCCCTCTATTGCTGAACTGGTGATCGAGGGCAATGACGATATTCCTACCGAAGACCTGGAGAAAGGACTAGCCGAAATAGGGCTTGCAGTGGGTCGAGTATTCGTGCCCTCAGCGCTCGATGCGGTCAGTCAGGAGCTGGAGCGTCAGTACTACAGCCACGGTAAATATGGGGTGGAGTTAACCTCGGAAGTGGTGCCGCTGCCCCGCAACCGGGTTGATGTGCATATCAATATTATCGAAGGCAAGGTAGCCAGAATTCGTGATATCAATATTGTCGGCAATATACTTTTTGACGATAAAGAACTATTAGAAGTTTTTGAATTAACCACCCCGAACCTGATCAGTTTCGTCACCAACGACGACCGCTACGCCAAAGAGAAGCTCTCCGGTGACCTCGAACGGCTACAAACCTTTTATCTTAACCGCGGTTATCTTGACTTTGATGTGGTCTCGACTCAGGTTGCGATCACCCCAAATAAAGACGAAATGTATATCACCATCAACATTAAAGAGGGTAGTCAATACCTGGTTGAGGATGTACAGCTTTCGGGTGATTTGATTGTCGATCCGCAGCTACTGGTTGAGCTGGTGGCAATCCGTCCCGGAGATACTTTTTCAAGAGCAAGTGTTACTGGTACCAGCGATGCTATCGCTGAGCGTCTTGGTGAAGAGGGTTACGCATTTGCTAATGTGAATCCCATTCCCGAAGTTGACGAACCCAATAGTAAGGTCTCATTGACATTCTTTGTAGATCCAGGAAAACGGGCCTATGTGCGGCGGATTAATTTTGCCGGTAACGTTAAAACCCAGGATCAGGTGTTGCGGCGGGAAATGCGGCAGATGGAAGGCGCCTGGTTCTCCAGCGAGTCGGTTGAGCGTTCTCGGATACGGCTAGAGCGGTTGGGCTACTTTGAAGAGGTCAACGTAGAAACGCCGGCGGTCGCTGGCACCCCAGATCAGCTCGACGTTAATTTTTCAGTGTCTGAGCGTTCCTCTGGAACCATCTCAGCCGGTTTTGGTTTTGCTCAGGGCAGCGGCGTGTTGCTTAACGGCAGCGTGATTCAGGAAAACTTTTTAGGTACCGGTAAACGTCTTGCGGTGACATTGGCTAACAGTGATTACTCTGATGTTTACAGCATTAGCCAGACCGACCCCTACTGGACCAAGGATGGGGTGAGTCAAACCCTGTCGTTGTTTGCCCGTTCAACCTCGGCAGCAGAAGAGAACCTGAGTGAGTACGATACCGATACCATTGGTTTTAAAGTTGGCTTTGGCGTGCCTATCAACGAATTTGACACCATTGGTCTCTCTTTTGGTTTTGAGCAGATAGATATCGGCACGAACTCTTTTACCCCAACCGAAATACTGCAGTTTGTGGCGCGTGAGGGGGATAGTTTTACCCAGTTTAAAACCAACCTTTCCTGGTCTCATGACACCCGAAACCGGGCGGTTTTTGCTAATCGGGGCGGGGTCCAGAGCCTGAGTGCCGAAGTGGCGTGGCCGCTGGGTGATCAGGAATTTTTCAAGCTGTTTTACAATCGCCAACATTACTGGCCGGTTGGCGAAAACTTTACCTTCATGTTGCAGGGCACCGCTGGCTACGGCGATGGTTATGGCGGTACCGAAGAGTTACCATTTTATGAAAATTTCTTCGCCGGTGGTTTTACCTCCGTTAGAGGGTTTAAAGCCAATACGTTGGGGCCACGGAGCTCTTCGGCGATCTTTTTAGACGAAGACGATCCCTTTGGTGGTAACAAGCTTCTAACCGGTAAGGCTGAATTCTTCTTTCCATTACCTTTCCTGAAAGACCAGAGCAAGTCATTGCGTTTGAGTGCATTCTTTGACGTCGGTAACGTATTTGGGCCCCAGGAAGACTTTGATTTGGGTGATTTGCGTTACTCGACGGGATTAGCTGCGGTCTGGATCTCTCCCTTTGGCGCCTTGTCGGTGAGCTTCGCGGCACCGTTTAATGATGATGACGAAGATGAAACTGAGGGTTTTCAGTTTAATCTTGGTCAATCCTTTTAGGGATCAACTAACTCCATTAAAAAATCAGTGGGCTAAATTGCATTTTTGGTGGTGCTGATTGCCGCCAGATTAATTTTAAATTAACGATATAAATAAACCGGGGAATAGAATTGAAACTATCACGATTGACTCG
>JAHRWJ010000202.1 GCA_019090185.1 Immundisolibacteraceae bacterium | reverse complement strand
GATGCACCAAAACTGACTGCGATTACCATATCCCGCAGATAGCCAAGCAGACGGGACAGCAGCGTGACAGCGCTAACGGAACCGAGGGATTTAAACAGTGCTGAAGCTTTTTTAGGAGTAGCGGACATGGAGGAAACAGCAGCCATCGTTATTGTTGGTTAATCAGAAATTGTTGGCTTTATTCTGGCTGGTTTTCGCGCCCCTGTGTATTTACTAAATAACCAGAGATATAGATTTGACAAAACGCCATTAAAACGCCATATTACGCCGCTTTTTAAAATCGACTTTTAGCCCCCTATTCAGCAGAGGATTCAACCTTGGCAAATTCTGCGCAAGCGCGTAAACGAGCCCGTCAGGCAGAAAACCGCCGTCAGCATAACAACGCCCAACGTTCCGCATATCGCACCGCAATGAAAAAAGTAACCGCCGCTATTGAAGCAGGCGATGCTGAAGCAGCAAAGACCAGCTATGCAGCAGCAGTGCCCGTAATGGATCGCGCGGCTGGCCGTGGACTGATTGCAAAAAACACCATCTCTCGTTACAAAAGCCGGTTAAACACCCGCATTCGTAGCCTGGCTTAGTAATTTAGGTTTGAAATGTCGGCGCGATTTTTTCGCGCCGTGTTCAATCTGGCAGCTCTGCGCTGCCAATCCCCCCGTACAACCTCTAAAAACTCTAGCTGATACGACTAGCTAAGCACCATATTGTCTCGGTGTATTAACTCTTCTTCATCCAAATAGCCCAGTATTTCTGTTATTCGATGACTAGGCTCACCAACAATTAGTCGGCTCTCAACCGCGCTGTAATTCACCAGCCCACGAGCCACTTCTGCGCCTTGCGAATTCAAACAGGCGACCAGGTCTCCGCGACAAAAACCACCTTGCACAGAGACCACACCGACCGATAACAAGCTACGCCCCTTCCGGGCAATGCCAACAACAGCGCCTTCATCAAGAACAACCGAACCAGCACAGTGTAAATGAGCTGCTAGCCACAACTTACGCGCGGCCATCGGTTCACGATCGGCCTTCAACAAAGTGCCACCAGTGCAGCCATTCAAAACTGATACGACCGCATCACCAGCAGAACCATGTGCAATGTAAGTAAATGCACCAGACCGGGCAGCCAATCGTGCCGCACGAAGCTTGGTCTGCATACCACCACGGCCGAGCAAACCACTGCCACCGGCCATTTGATCGAGCCGTTTATCAGCGGCGTAGCCGCTTACGACTCGCCTTGCCCCAGGTTGCTCTCTTGGATCAGCCTCATAAAGACCGGCCTGATCCGTGAGAATCAGCAGCGCCTTGGCCTCAATTAAATTCGCCACCAGCCCAGCTAAGGTGTCGTTATCACCAAACCGAATCTCATCGGTAACCACGGTATCGTTCTCATTGACCACAGGCACCGCATCCAGGTCGAGCAGGGTGGTCAGCGTCGAACGAGCATTCAGATAACGCTTACGATCTGACAGATCATCATGGGTGAGAAGCACCTGAGCGGTGTGGAGCTGATACCGCTGAAAGGCTTGCTGGTAGTGCTGGATCAAACCCATTTGACCGACTGAGGCTGCAGCCTGAAGTTGGCATAACTCATCGGGACGCCGCGACCAGCCCAAACGCTTAACACCTTCTGCAACCGCACCGGAGGAGACCAGAACCACCCGTATGCCCGCTGAATGCAGCCTGGCAATTTGGCCAACCCACTCAGTGATTGCCTGTCGGTCTAATCCGGATCCATTGGCTGTCAGTAACGCGCTGCCAATTTTAATCACCACCCGATCGCCTTGGCTCAACGCGGGTGCGCTTTGTTCCGATGGAGTAAAAACCAGGTCAGCCAGTTGATCCATTACAGTTGGGTCCTAATCTAGGTACTCGCGCCTTTTAGCGTCGGGCGTGGCTTTGATAACAAACTTTAACTACGGCTCAATCAGAAAACCGAGCGCCATAGCAGGCAGACTGGCCACAGCACAATCCTACTCAGCGAAACCCTCTAGTTCTGTGTGGGTCTGAATACGTTGACATAAGAGCTCACAGCCGGCTCTGGTTTCGCCTGAAATCGCAAACCATGGCCCGTCCCAGCCGAGATCTTCTAGCAGCTGTTTAATCCTCGGTTCACGCTCTTCGACCGGCAGTAGATCGATTTTATTAAAAACCATCCACCTTGGCAGCGCTGCCAAGGTGTCATCAAAACGTTCAAGTTCATTCACAATACTATTGATATCGTGAACCAGGTCGTTGCCCAGCTCTACGGCTGCCAGATCAACAACATGTAGCAGCAGACGGGTTCTAGCCAGATGCTTTAAAAACTGAATTCCCAGCCCAGCTCCCTCTGCCGAACCTTCAATTAGACCGGGAATGTCGGCGACCACAAAACTGCGATGAGCTTCTACAGAAACCACGCCAAGCTGAGGATGTAGTGTTGTGAATGGATAATCTGCGATTTTGGGGGTGGCCGCGGAAACAGCTCTAAGCAGGGTCGATTTACCCGCGTTGGGCAACCCTAGCAACCCCACATCCGCCAGCAGGGTTAACTCTAGCTGCAGTTCTCTGGACTCCCCCAGCGAACCTTCAGATATCCGACGCGGAGCTTGGTTTACGCTACTTTTAAAGCGCGTATTACCAAGGCCATGGAAACCGCCTTGAGCGACCAGCAAGCGCTGGCCATGGCGAACCAAATCACCTATCTGCTCGCCGGTATCGACCGCAAAAATAGTGATACCGACCGGAACCCGGACTTCAACATCATCACCGCTCTTACCGCGTTTATTTTTGCCTTCACCCTGCAAACCTTTCGGCGCTGAAAATTTTCGTTTATGACGAAAATCGATCAAGGTATTGACCGATTCATCCGCAACCAGATAGACGCTGCCGCCATCCCCACCGTCTCCACCGTCAGGGCCACCCTTGGGGATATATTTTTCGCGACGAAAACTCAAGCAGCCTGCCCCACCCTGGCCGGCCGATACTGTTATGGTCGCTTCATCGACAAATCTCACCGATTTTCTCTCTTCACAAATAAAAAAACCCCGTCAATCGACGGGGTCAATATTTCAACATGCCACATAGGCTATCAACAAAGACAACCGCTGAAGGTAGCTAGACCGAATATCGATCAGCCACTTCAAACTTAAGCAGGCTCAATCAGGCTACAACAACACTCACGTGGGTACGGTTGTTAGCGCCCTTGATCTGAAATTCAACCTTGCCTTCGTTTTTAGCAAATAACGTGTGGTCACGGCCAATACCGACATTAGTACCAGCATGGAATTTAGTGCCACGCTGGCGCACCAGAATATTACCTGGCACCACATGCTCACCACCAAATTTCTTCACGCCAAGACGTTTAGACTCTGAATCGCGACCATTTCTTGTACTACCAGCTGCTTTTTTATGTGCCATTTATCTCAATCCTGTACGCGCATTCAGCGCTATTTCAATATCATAGGTAGCGGCTACAATCAGCCGGCAACAATATCGCCTATCAACAGTTCAGTATAGGACTGCCGATGACCCATCTGTGTGCGAGAGTGTTTACGACGACGAAATTTAACAATACGGACTTTTTCACCTCGACCCTGGGATTGTACAGTCGCTGTAACACGCGCACCTTCCAAGTAAGGCTTACCGATTTTGACGTCGTCTTCGTTGGTGATCATCAACACTTTGTCGATTCCCACTTCAGCACCAACCTCAAAATCGAGTTTCTCGACTCTGAGTTTTAGACCTTTTTCCACCTTATACTGCTTGCCACCGGTTTCGATAACCGCAAACATGCGACTGCTCCATCAAATTAATTGGGAATTTCACCCATGCCAGACGCCCGAAGACGCGGTGGGGTAAAAAGGCGGCGAATTATAAATGAAGTTGACCAAAGGTGCACCCTTGATTACAACCCTATTTTAGTTTCTCTACCGGCAGCGCTTCAACTTGACAGCAACCACAACGCCCGCCTAGCATCCCGCACTTTTTAATTGAGACCTTTTTGCAGATGATCACGGACGAAATTACAACAATTCTGCAACCTGCAGCAAAAGACATGATGGCGGTCGACGCACTGATCAAGCAACGGCTGATCTCTAACGTGCCGACCATATCAGAACTCGCTACGCACATAATAGATAGTGGTGGCAAACGTTTGCGGCCGGTAATGGTGATACTTTCATCCCAGGCCTGCGGCTACCGCGGTGACGACCACATAAAGCTGGCAGTCATCGTTGAGTTCGTCCATACCGCCACCCTACTACATGATGACGTGGTCGATGAATCGGTGATGCGGCGTGGCAAACCGACTGCCAACACTGTTTGGGGCAACAATCTCAGCGTTCTGGTCGGAGACTTTCTCTATTCCAGAGCTTTTGAAATGATGGTTGAGGTCGGCCACATGCGGGTCATGGAATTGCTCTCCATTGCCACCAATGTTATTGCCGAAGGTGAAGTTCAACAAAGTCTCAATCGCCGCAATCCCGACATCAGCGAAGCCCAATACCTCGAGGTCGTTACCAGCAAAACTGCACGCTTATTTTCGGCTGCAGCCGAGCTGGGCGCAGTCGCTGCTCAATTCGATGACAAGGGTAGAAAATCACTCAGTGATTTCGGTTTACACATGGGCATCGCCTATCAGCTATTGGATGACCTACTCGACTATCGGGGTGAGGCTGCCCTTATCGGCAAAAACCTGGGAGACGACCTTGCAGAAGGCCAGCCTACCCTGCCGCTTATTCGCAGCTTAGAATCGGCAACCCCTGCCCAGCAAACCATGCTTCGACAAGCCATTAGCGATCCGGGAAGTGTGCCGCTTGACGTGGTAATAAAGATAATTGAATCTGGTGATGCCATTACTTACACGGCCCACCGTGCTCAGGAACATGCTGATCTTGCCAAGTTGGCACTAGCCGACTTACCCGAGTCACCAGCAAGAACATCGATGTTGAAACTCGCTGATTTTGCCGTCAGTCGGGCGTTTTAGAGAAAATATTTGGACTGTTAAAACAGCAACGGGGTGTAGCTCAGCCTGGTAGAGCACCGTCTTCGGGAGGCGGGGGCCGGAGGTTCAAATCCTCTCACCCCGACCATAGCGCCCTATTGGAAACGGCCATCGATACCGGTTGCCTGTGAACAACTACCGGCATAACGCGGCTGCTCCCAATACGAAAGCCGTTTTTGTGACTTTATTCCCATTCCTCAAAACAGCTGTTATCAAGTAGTAGTTTTCGTTAACCTAGCGAAATAGCAAGAAGGTTAAAGCACAATATTCTTTACAATTTTTGTTCAGTAAGAACTAACAAACTCGGTTTCAATTTAGAAAGCTGGGAGGCTTTTTCATGAATTTGGGCAAAACCACTGGCATCTTGTTCGCTTTATCCCTCTCCTTCCTTACCGCCTGCGGTGACCAATCAGGCCAGTCATCTAAGAGCCATGTTAAAAGTGCCCAACAGTACTTTGAATCAGGGCAGCTTCCGGAAGCACTCGTAGAGATCAAGAATGCCCTTCGGGCAAGTCCTAAAGACCCGGAAGTCCGTTGGCTTGCTGGACAAATCCACCTAGAGAGTGGCAACAATAGCGCTGCTATAAAAGAACTAAGTAGAGCTCTGGAGCTTGGTCTGCAACGGACCGATGCTGACTTGCCCTTGGTACGAGCCTGGATGGCACAGGGTGAACTCACCAAGGCGCTTGACTACTTTGAGACCAAAGAATTAACCGATCTTACCGACGACGCTAAAGTCATGCTTGCTGACCTCTTGATGAGATCCGGTGATGTAGCACAGGCGGAAGATATTCTTTTAGCAATGCTTGAGTTGGCACCCGAATTGATCCCTGTACGATTGGGGCTGGCAAGAATCGACATCAGCCGGTCAGAGCAGGATAAAGCTCGAACACAGATAGACAGAATTCTTGAGATCGAACCTACCAACCCTTTTGCTAATTTGATCGCCGGTGAGCTTGAGATTGTTAACAGCAGTTTCTCCAAAGCCCAGGCTCACTATGATATTGCTGTTAAAACACCACAAACACGTCTACAAGCCCAGCTGGGGATGGCTCGAATACAAATTGCCCAGCTAGCGTTTGAACAAGCGGCAAATGCCCTTGATGCGATTCTCGCCAACCAACCAGACATCCCGCTTGCGCTATTTCTAAAAGGTTTGACCCATTATCACCTCGCCGAATTTGAGGCCGCGCAAGAGACTCTGGAACGGGTCCAGGGAATGATTCCAAAGCATGGCCCAACCCTATTACTTTTAGGCAAAATTTATCTAGATGATGGCCGTTTAGAACAGGCAAATTCAGCATTAGAGTCTTTATTGGCTAACGAACCAAAAAATGCCGGCGGCAGGCAACTCCTTGCCGCCGCCAAGCTTCGATTAAAGCAACCTCACGAAGCTCTCAAACTAATTGATATTGAAACGCTCGAGCAAACCAATGATCCATTAACCCTAATAATCGCAGGCAGTGCCTATATCAATACCGGAAAACTTTCTGAGGGCACCGCGTTTTTAGAAAAGGCTTCAACATTAGTCGAAGACCCCCTCAAAATCCGCACTCAGCTAGCACGTATTTATCTGGCCTCCGGAGATGTTGAAAATGCAATTGCAGAATTTCGATCTCTTACCGAGTCAGACGAAAATAACCCCCAGCACTTGTTAATGCTCGCCTACGCCCAGGTTCGCCAGGCGGACTTTGATCAAGCGGCTATCACCGCCGAAAAACTAAGTCAGCAAGGCTCCGAATTACTGGCTGCCAATCTAAAAGGCGCTATTGAGATGGCTCGAAACCAAATGGCCCAGGCACAGCAACATTTTGAGTCCGCCATTGCTATCGACAGCAACTTCATCCCAGCACGTCTCAATCTTGCACGTATTGCCGTATCACAGGAGCGTCACCAGGACGCCAAACTACTGTTATTAAAAATTCTGGATATTGACCCTTCGCATAGCGAGGCCGTGATAATCCTCGCCAGTGTAATCAACGAGACCGACGACCGCCTTGCTGCCGTTAAAGTGCTGAAAAATTTCACCAAACAATTCAAAAATGCAAAGGTTTTGATGCTACTGGCACAATTAACCAACGAAGAGGGGAAT
>JAHRWJ010000201.1 GCA_019090185.1 Immundisolibacteraceae bacterium | reverse complement strand
GCAGACATCAGCGCCGACAACGTGGTGCTCTCTACCCGGGTCGCCAATGCCCATATTGTTTATGACGGTAAGGGCCAGGTGGCCGATGCCAGCAAGATGGGCTGGATAGCCCGATTTTTTGTCAGCGCTCTGATGCCATTTTGATGCGGACTCAGTCCAAATAAATCAGAGCTAAATGTGAAGCAGACATGGATATGAATTGGAAAGCAGCGATGAACAATAAAAATCGGTTAATCAATTTACTGTTGTTGATGATTCTGCTGGGCGCTACCGTACCGATTTCAGCTTTGGAACGGATCAAGGACGTGGCGGCGATTGATGGTATTCGTAGCAATCCGATCATCGGTTATGGGTTGGTGGTAGGTCTTGACGGCACCGGGGACTCCGCTGCCTTTACCGGCCAGAGCCTGGGCAATATGTTAAAGCGGCTCGGGGTCGCTCTGCCCAATGGTGTTACGCCTAAATCTAAAAATGTGGCAGCGGTGGTGATTCATGCGGATTTACCACCCTTTGCGGCGATTGGCCAGCGGATTGATATCACCGTGTCAGCACTGGGCAGCGCTAAAAGCCTGCGCGGTGGCTCTCTATTGATGACGCCGCTGAAAGGTATCGACAATAACGTCTATGCGGTTGCTCAGGGCAACTTGATTGTTGGGGGGTTTAGCGTCGCAGGCCGGGATGGTTCCAGTATTGTTAATGGCATTCCCACGGTTGCGCGGATCCCGGATGGGGCTGCGGTTGAACGCACCCTGGGGAGCCCATTTGGGGATGGTCAACAGCTCACCCTGAGTCTGCACCGTGCTGACTTCACCACGGCTGAGCGTTTGTCCAGCACGATCAACGAGACTTTTGGCAAAGGAACCGCGCATTCAGTGAATGGTGGCAGTGTCGCCGTTAGCGTGCCGTTTGATCCGGCTCACCGGGTCACCTTTGTTTCAATCCTGGAAAACCTGGAATTTCAACCCGCCGAGTCTGCGGCCCGCATCGTGGTTAATGCCCGTACCGGCACCGTGGTGATTGGGCGTTCGGTGAAGGTCACCTCTGCAGCTATTAGTCATGGCGGTCTGTCGGTCACCATTACCGAGTCGGTTGATGTCAGTCAGCCCAACCCACTCGCCGATGGTGACACGGTGGCGACCCTAAAATCGGATGTTCAGGTGCGTGCCGGCAGTGGTCGTATGTTGTTATTTGAACCGGGTATCGACCTGGCAGACCTGGTCGGTGCAATTAATCGCATTGGCGCTGCACCGGATGATCTGATTGCCATTCTTCAGGCGCTACGCGAATCTGGCGCTCTGCGGGCGAAACTGGTGGTGATCTAGCTCATGGCCGCTTCAGTGGTTAACGCCCTTGGGAATCCTCCCCAGCAAACCACCACCGTGGGCCCACGGAACCTGTTCGATCGCCAGGGCATTGCTGATTTACGACGCTTATCTCGTGAGCAAGATGCCGATGGCATTGCCGCCGTTGCCAAACAGTTTGAATCCCTGTTCATGGGCATGATGCTCGACAGCATGCGCCAGGCGAGCTTGGGGGAAAACCCGCTATTTGGCTCTTCGGCCGAAAAAACCTATCAAAAGATGTTCGACCAGCAACTGGCCATGCAGAGCGCTCAAGGCGGCGGACTCGGTATTGCGGAAATGCTCCGCAATCAGTTACAGGGCCGCGCGCCGAGTCAGGTCAATCAACAAGAATTTCAGTTGAATAACAACCCAGGCAGCTCATTGGCGATTCCAGCAATGCCAGCGTTTGAGCTACCGGCCAGTGGCAGCCCAGCCAGTTCCCTCACTGCGCAGCCATCAACCGCATCGGTCATCAATAGCCGTGCAGTTCAGATTCAGGGTGCTCTAGTCAACGGCACGAGTGATGTCCAGACATCCAGAACTGAGGCTGGTGAAACCGAGCCGACCTTGTCACCCGATCAGTTCCTCAAGCGGATTTGGCCGTTGGCTGCTGACGCCGGTAAACGTCTTGGCGTGGCTCCGGATGCGATTGCGGCCCAGGCGCTATTAGAAAGTGGTTGGGGTCAGAAAACCATTCATCACGCCGATGGCCAGTCGAGCTTTAATTTATTTGGTATCAAAGCCGGTCCTGATTGGTCCGGCCGTTCGGTGTCAGTATCGACCCTGGAATTTAAACAGGGCGCTGCGGTGCGCGAACAGGCCAGTTTTCGAGCCTATGACTCTTATGAAGATGGTTTTGATGACTATGTCGGCTTTTTACAAAATCGCCCCTGGTACCAGCAGGCATTAGAGAGCGGTGGTGATAGCGACCGGTTTGCTCAGGAGCTCCAAAAAGCCGGCTACGCCACTGATCCCAACTATGCGGAAAAAATGAGCCAACTTGCCAGCCAGGTACGAGATGCACTGAGTAACAACACAGCAGTTAATGAGGTTAGCGCCATGCAACATCGACACCATCCAGGGACGGATACCCTTCAATCGTCAACGCTTCCTGCCGATAACAGCCTTGAGGCCAAATTTGGTGGAAGCAGCTTAACGACCACCCCAGGAGCGGTGTAATGGCCACAGGATTATTAGGAATAGGTGCATCGGCACTGCTGGCTAATCAGCAGGCGCTAGCGACGGTTAGCCACAATTTGGCCAACGCCACGGTTGAAGGTTATAGCCGCCAGACGGTCACCATGCAGGCGCGGCCATCTCAGCTGCTGGGGTCAAATTTTTTCGGCACCGGGGTCGATGTTGGCACCGTTCGTCGCAATGTTGATCAGTTCATAAACCAGCAGATTTATAGTGAATCGGGTCTGCAGAGTCATCTTCAAGTCGAGCAGAAGTATCTTGAAAGGGTCGACAATTTGTTGGCCGGTGGCACCACTGGCCTGTCGTCTTCGATGGATGATTTCTTTGCCGCCCTGCAGGATCTCTCCCTCGACCCTGCTTCATTGCCACAGCGGGAGGTGGCGCTGCAGACCGCCGACACCTTGCGACAACGGTTTCAATCGATTGGCCAAACCATCTCAGATCTTGATCGAGAGATTAATCAGGAAATTACCGATCAAATTGGCAAAGTTAATGCACTCTCCACCAGTCTGGCTGATCTGAACCAGGCATTGGGTATATCCAACGCTCGGGGCGGTGGTCAGGCCGCTAGTGACCTACTCGATCAGCGTGATCGCCTGATTGGTCAGTTGTCGAATTTTGTGCCGGTTACCACCGCCGATCAGGGCGATGGCACCATTAATGTTTTCATTGGCAATGGTCAGGCACTGGTGGTGGGCAGTAAGTCCTTTGACTTGGCTACCACGCAAAATAGCCTCGACGCCAGTCGGCTAGAGATTACTTACCAAGGGGTCGGCAATGTTCAAATTAGTCGGGAAATCACCAGCGGTTCGCTGGGCGGGCTGATCAATGCCCGCTCCCTGGTGGTCGATCCTGCCTTGAATCAACTGGGCCGTTTGGCGGTTGGGGTTTCGCAAACAGCCAATGCACAGCATCAACTGGGTATGGACCTGGATGGTCTGCTCGGTGGTAACTTGTTTACGGTTGGTAGTGCAGAAGTTAATGCAGACCCAGCCAACGCTGGCATCACTGGTATTGGTGTCACCATCACCGACATATCAGCGTTGACAGGTTCGGATTATCGACTCGATGTCGATGGCAGCAGCGACTACATCCTCACCAACCTGACCGATAATTCAACTCAGAACCTGGGTGCGGTGCCGGCAGG
>JAHRWJ010000200.1 GCA_019090185.1 Immundisolibacteraceae bacterium | reverse complement strand
TGCTTGCCCGCACCAAAGGCATAAGTCTCATTAGCTGCGGCTAAAGGCGCCGCAGAATCGACTAAAAACGAACCAAAGAAAAGGGCACCCCAATAGCGCTCTAATCCCCCAAAGTCGGTGATTTTTGGGGTTTGCGCGAACTCGCTACGCTCAAACAGCGCGCTGCACTGATCCGAAAAATCACCGACTTTGGGGGCGTGCTATCAGGGGGTAGGTAAGTCAAAACCTTTTGGCTAACGCCATTTAAGTTGAATCGCACCCACAAAAAAAACGGGGTAAGTTGCTTAACTTAGTGCCATTCCGGTCATGCCCAAGCTGACAAGCAGCAGTGCTGAACCGGCGATCCATTGCGGGCGATAAGTCAGCAATACTGATTGGGCCAGTGCGGCTATTGTCAGTAAGCCAACCCAAAAGACCACTCCATTGGCGATGCCCTGGCTGGCAACACAGAAGGTACATGAGGCGGCCAGGAAAACCGTGCCGATAAAACGTAGCCCAACAACTTGTCGTGATGAGAGTGATTTCGACCCTCGCTCGGTACCGGCTCTGAGTGGTAGGTAATGGTGTCGCATCGCCAAGCTCAACGCCACAAAACCGATGTAGGCTAGCGCAAACCCAAGCAGAATCATGACAGTGCCTGGTCGGATGTTTGCGAGCTGGAACCCGGTCTTTGCAGCTCATTGCCAATCATTGATAAATCGGCTTCGTGACCTGTGATGGTTTGTTGGAGCCGTGCTCTGTGCGCCCGACTCGCGGCCCAGCCGAAACTAAGGGCAACCACCAACATGGTTAGATCGAAACCGGTAACAACCCAGTCGCCCTGGACCAGGCTCGTGCCTAGGTGTCGATCACTATTGAGAAAATTAAGCAGTGGTAACAAGCCATACGCGACAGCGGCTAACCGGAGTTGATCAACCCAAATTCGCTGACGGGGGCGTAGCATTGCTAATATGAACATGAGTCCCCAGACCAGAAACAGGGTATTGACCTCCCAATCCGCACGATGTGCCATGGTGACCGGTAGTAATCGGTTGGCCCAGAAATAGGCTGCAATAGCCACCGGTAATCCAACAAAGGTGGCCACGTTGAGTCTTTCAACCAACAGCAGCCCCCTGGGCTGGTGACCACTTTGTTCAGTTCGAGTATGGCGTTTTACCGCCCAGAGGATGCAACCGGTGGCAATCATGCCGGCCCCCATTAAGCCGGATAGAAAGTAGAGCCAACGCAGCGGTGTTGGGGCATAACGGCCTTCGTGCAGGTCGAACAGAATATCGTTAACCTCGACAGCGGTGACGCGGCTATCAGCGTAATCGATGCCTGTTTTTGCGCTGGCAATTCGTTCTCCACTGATACCATTAAAAGTAAATTGTTGCCTACCGGTATTAAGGCCCTGGGACATCCAGAACCTTACTCGGGCATTGAGGTCATTCACATTGTCTATCACCACAAATCGTACGTTTTTATCTAGCCTGAGTGCGTAAACTTCATCGAGCAGTCCACCGAGCCTTGTGAGAGGTGCGGCTGTGTGGGCAGGTTTGAGCTCTGGGGGCTGATTGAAAAGTTCTTCAACCACCACTTCCCTTAGCGCCTGATTTTTAGGTGACAGTTCTTCGGTGCTGCTTGCTGCTTGCATGTTGGCGATATCAAAGCCCATCAAAGCGATAGGTGCCAGATAGATGGCCGGGAAGATAGTGCTAAGGAAGAACATCAGGCCGCTGTAGGTAATCATTAGCTGAAAAGGCAAACTCAACACACCAAAAATATTGTGGGCATCGAGCCAACTTCGCTGTTTTTTACCGGGCCTGAAGGTGAAAAATTCTTTGAATATTTTTTTGTGGACTACGATGCCGGTAATGAGTCCGACCAACATGAATAGCGTGCAGATAACCACTAGATAGTGAGCGAGTAATTCGGGCAGATAATGCAATTTAAAGTGCATCTGATACAGCGCATTGCCGCCGTGGGTGTCCCGTACCTGTTGGGTATCATTGATGTAGGTCAGTGGAATACCTGTGTGCGGATCTAAGAACTCCTCTTTTTCTAGTGCGGCCTTTTTTTCTTCAATTTCCTGCTCACTGAAACCCTGCTCCACCAGGCGTACTTTCTGTTTTTCGTTCAGGTGTTGGTGCCACTCGATCTTCAGTACATCACTGCGATCGTCAGGGAACTGGATAATCCACTCGTCGGCCTCGGTGCCGACCTGGTGCAACCGTGCTTCAGCAAACTCGAGCATACTTCTCTGGTCTGAAGAGCTGCCAAAATACGGCCGCTCGGTTTCCATCCACTGGTTAATTTCGACTCTAAAATAAGCGGCGCTTCCAGTTACGAACATAAAGAACAAAACCCAGCCCGGAATCAATCCTACCCAGGTGTGCAAGCCGCTCATCAGTTTACGAAATCCGGTTGACCGGAGTGCGTTATCGCTCATCCGTGCAATAACCCCCGTATTGATGCCGGCAAAATCAGAAAAATAACGCCAAGCCCGATGATGCTGGGTAGTAGCATGCCGATCCAGGCCCGACCTACTGCGGGGGTTCGAAAAACCCACATCACGGCGGCCGTGTAGATTGCAAAACTCACCATACCCGTGGTGGCCAGCCCATTAGCGAGGGTATGTATCACCGGGATGTTTGGTTGGTCGGTTTGCTGGGTAAGCAAACCAAGGTCAACCACCAGGAAAAACAGCAGTAGTGACATTACATTGGTAAACAGATAACCACCAAAAATTGCCGCCATAATTCGTGAGAAAAGGCGCCATTTCGAATAGCTTCTGTTGGTGCTTGTAGAGGAATCGTTCGACATATTTCTATCGTCAGGGGTTAATGATTTAAATGCTGGGTAGGTCATTGCCATTGAGGTTGGCCCACTCGCTCCGGAGGGTCTCATGGCCCGATGTAGCAACTTAGACGGGGCCATCAAAATTTGAACTTCAGGGTGGCCACGGCTGAGCGTCTTTCGCCGGCAAAGCAACCGCCTGCCACTGCACAGGCTGCGTAATACTCGCGGTCGAACAAATTCCGAACATTCATTGCCAGCGTGAATTGATCGAAATCGTATGAAACCAGGGCATCGGCTACGGTGTAACCATCCACGGTGGCATTCTCTAATGAGCCGGGGAGTGGCGTGGGTAGCAGGTAAACGGTGGCATTACTTTCATTTTCACCGGCATAACGAATGCCTGTACCAATCCGTAATCCAGCAAGTTGTCCGCGGCTCGGGGCCCAGGTCACCCATGCGGAGGCCTGCTTTTCGGGTATGTAATCGACGACCTCACCAAATTGGTTTTCGGTGTCCAGTAGGCTGAAGTTGGCATGCAGGTGAAAATCGCCAATCACGGCAGCACCTTCAACCTCAATTCCTTTAATTTTTACTTCACCGTTTTGGGTGCGCGGCGTGCCCGGAAAAGCCAGTGGGTCTTCCAGGTTGATCTGTTCAAGGTCAAAGTAAGAAAAGGTGACGAACGCCTGGGAACCCGGTGGTTGATACTTAACACCAACCTCGGTTTGTTCACCTTCTTCCGGCTTCAGGGCTGCGCCGGTAGTGCTACCCGGCGGGATAAATGCAGAGCTGCCGAAAACAGGTGTGAATGACTCGGCATAACTAATATAAGGATAGATACCCATCGCCGTTTTATAGAGAGCGCCTGCGCTATAGGTAGTGGCATAGTCCCGTTGGGTTGCCACGCCGTCACTTGATTCGATGTCGTCATAGCGAATGCCCGCATTAACAATCAACCTACCAAACTCAATCTGATCACTGATGTGGAAGGCTCGGGTATCAATATCATCTCTGGTCAGCACCCTAGCGGCATCAAACACCGCATCGGCTGGAATTTCGCTGCCGTCATAGTTGGGCGAAAACGCATTGAATGTGGTTGGAAAACCAACGGGAAACAACGCCGCCGCCGCAGCCGGAGAAGGGTAGAGCAAAGAAGCCCCGTTTATCTGGGTATCAATATTTTGGTAGTTCAATCCGACCAAAATATCGTGAGAGACCCGGCCGGTATCGAAATTTGCCCTTAAGCGGGCATCAACTGCAATTTGATCTGACTGGGCTGGCAAGTCGTACCACACTCGACCCAGCGCGGTGCCGTCCGGTGGTAGAAAGGGTGAAGGGGCAAACAGGCCAGGAAAAGTGCCAGGGTTACCCACCTGGGGTGCGATTAAGGCCTGGCGATAGTCAACGTCGCTGTCACGATACCGAACCGTGCCTTCCAGGCTAAAAATATCGTTAAGCGAATGCTCTGCAAACAGAGTCAGCGAGGTCGATTCGGCTTGGTAACGGTTAAAGTTCGGGTCGCCGGCATAAAATGACGAATCGACCTCTTCTCCCGTAGCGCCGGCACAGAGTGCTGAATTGGATACGGAAACCTGACTGCTTGCACAGCCAGAAACCGTTAAGGGTACGAATTGTTGTGCGGTGTCACTATCCCTTTTTGAGTAATTAAACAGCGCGGTCAACCGGGTTGTGTCATTTTCAAAGGTGATAGATGGCGCCAACGACATCGAGTCATCCTCAACGAAATCAACCTGCGTATCACTTTTCCGAACCAGCGCGACCATTCGGGCTGTTAGGTTGCCGTTGCCAGATAGATCAAACCCAAGGTCAGTAGCGATTTCCCGGCGACTATTGTTACCGCCGCTAATCAGTAGCTCTTTGCCTAGAT
>JAHRWJ010000199.1 GCA_019090185.1 Immundisolibacteraceae bacterium | reverse complement strand
TGCTCCTGAATGATCTCTCTAGCGGGCACTTTAATGGTGGTTTTAGCCCGGCTTATTTGCAGGGGTGTGGTTCGCAGCTGGCCGACAACATCACCGGCGATACGGGCAAGCAGCTGCTGGTCATCGAAAAACAAGGTCACCTGGCGCTGCTGGCGAGCTTCACCGCCAGGCTGGTAGTTGTAGATGTAATCCCAGCGTTCAGCATTGAATGGGTCTTTAATCAGTGGCGTGCCGAGCAATACCTGCACATGCCGTTTCGCCATGCCGACGGTGAGCTTGGAGATTTGTTCCGCTTCGACGATGTTGCCCTGGGCGATATCTATTTTATAAATAGCCAGCTTGGGCAGGTCGGGCATTTTAGGTAGCGACCGGTTACAAGCGGTCAGTGACAATGCCAGCAGGCAGATCAGTAGGGGGGTAGTTTTGTTGGGCACAGTAATCCGCTTCAGTAATAAATAATTTATTGTTGCAGCGCTGGTGGCGGCTGCTTTGGTCATGGCTCACGATAGAACCTGATTAGTGATTCTGCTAGTCTACCTAAACGGCTATACGTGGCAAGGGCGAGTCGCCATTCAAGGATCCAAACCGCGGAGTTAATCTGCGTTGGGTGGGTCAATGTGTGAGATTATTTGTCGCTTCATTTGATTGTCGTTGGTAGCCGGGTGATAGATATCGCTGGTGTTGGGCTGAAATCTATTTTTTGAGATTAAGGTGTTTTTTTAGGTGACTATTTTTGTTTGATGCGGGTTTCTACACCATACAAGGTTTATCAATGCATGCTTGCCGAGGGGCTGGATGACTACCAGTGAAGCGTTACGCAAGGTTGGTTTAAAGGCGACCCTGCCGCGAATAAAAATATTCGAGTTTCTGCAGCGCATTGAAGAGCGCCACCTGAGTGCTGAAAATATCTATCAGGCGATGCTGGCGGACCATGAAGAGGTCGGCCTGGCGACGATCTATCGGGTGCTGACTCAGTTTGAAGCGGCGGGCCTGGTGATTCGCCACCATTTTGAGGGTGATCGTTCCCTGTTTGAGCTTGGCACCAACAAGGGCGCCAACCACCATGATCACCTGGTCTGTATCGGTTGCGGCACCATTCAGGAGTTTTTTGATGAGGTGATCGAGCAGACTCAAATCGAGGTTGCTAAACGGTTTGGCTACAAAATTATCGATCACAACCTACATATTCAGGGGCTGTGTGGCAGTTGCCAGGAAGCCGCTGAAAAAGGTTAATCGCTCAATATTTAGAGCTTGAGAATCACCGCGATCTCGTCACAACGATTAAATTTGTAACATTTCACGCAGACCTGCCAAATTTTCTCCGGCAGGGTGTCGCGCTCAACTTGTTTAAAATTTAACTGGGTAAAAAACTCAGGCACGTAGGTTAATGCCATCACCCGTTCGAGCCCTACCTGACGGGCGACCTCAATGAGTTGCTCGGCAACAACCTGACCAAGACCGTTACGAAGCCGGTCTGCGCTGACCACCATGCTGCGAATCTCGCCAAGATCATGGGACATCACTTCCAGTGCACCGGAGGCAATGATCTGGCCATCTTCTTCGAGCACGATAAAGTCGCGAATGTGACGACAGATGTTTTCGTGGGTGCGCGGTAGCAGATTGCCGCGGCTGGAGTAGTAGACCAACAGCTGGTGAATTGCTTTGGCATCTTTAACGCTGGCAGCGCGGGTGGTGATGGTTGTTGTGGTCATGGGTATGGTGTCGGTAATCTGGAGTGGCGCTTAACGGCGATTTTAAGCCAATCAGGTCGGCCGCTCTGGTTTTAAGGGTTGTTAGTGGCCGGCGAGCATCTGTCGTGCGTGGGCCATGGATTCTTCAGTGAGTTCGATGCCGGCGAGCATGCGGGCAATTTCGGTGACCCGAGTCTCGCCATCAAGCGGTTCGACTGCTGTGGCGGTGCTCTGACCGTCTTGACGTTTGCTGATCTTGAGTTGCTGTTGGCCCTGGGCGGCCACCTGAGGCAGGTGGGTAATACAAAACACCTGGCGTTGATGGCCCAGCTGGCTGAGTAGCTGACCGACGATCTCTGCGACTGCGCCACCCACACCGACATCGACTTCATCAAATACCAGGGTGGGCACGGCGCTCTGGCCTTTGGCGCACACCTGCAGCGCCAGGCTAATTCGGGAGAGTTCGCCACCGGAGGCAATTCGGCCCATGGGGCCGGGCTGCATGCCGGGGTTGGCGCTGAACAGGCAGGAAACTTTCTCCATGCCGTCGGCGTGGGGCTGGTCATCGGTGCGAGGGTCGAGTTGAATGATCAGTTGCGCCTGATTCATGCCTAATTTTTTTAACAGGGCGCTGACATCTTCGGAGAGCAGAGCTGCTGCGGTGGTGCGTTGTTCGGTGAGTTCGTTGGCCAGGCCGTCGTAATCGGCGCGCAGCAGGGTGATTTTTTGCTGCAACTCTTTGAGTTGATCATCGCTCTGTTCGATCGCGTCGAGCTGGGTTTGCAGCGATGTTTCCTGATCGGCCAGTTGGGTCGGCTCGCAGTGGTGTTTGCGCGCCAGTACGATAGCGCTGCTGATGCGCTCTTCCAGCCAGCTTAGCCGTTGCGGATCGAGTTCAAGGCCGTCGGCGTAGTGGTTGAGGCTGCGCAGTATTTCGCTGACCAGAATGTCGGCCTCTTCGACCATCTCGCCAATGGCGCTGATTTCGGTGTCGATCTCTCTTAATGGATCTATTTGCTGGCGGGCGGCGGTCATCATTGCGCTGATATTGCTATCGCCTTCATCAAGGATGGTGACCAGGGCGCGACAGCCTTCCACCAGGTCACGGGAATGTTTTGCCCGCTGATGCTCCTGCTGTAATTCGCTCCATTCCTGGGCGCTCAGGCTTAGGGTCTGTAGTTCGTCCAGCTGAAAGGTGAGCAGTTCTATCTGTGCGCTTTGATCTTGTTGCTGCTCGGCCAGGTGTCGATATTGGTCGTCCAGGTCGTGCCACTGTTGCCACGTCTGCCTGACTTGACCCGCTAAGGGGTCAAGTCCTGCAAAGCTGTCCAGCAGTGCGCGCTGGGCGTCGCCTTTGAGCAGTTGCTGGTATTCATGCTGGCCATGGATATCCATCAGCAGTGCACCGAGTTCGCGAACTCGCCCCGCTGGGGTTGGATTGCCATTGATATAGCTACGTGAACGACCGTCGGCGTTAACAGTTCGGCGCAGCTGGCACTCATCGTCGGTATCAAGTTCCTGCTGTTTTAGCCATTGCAGGGCTTGGGGACTATCGGTCAGGTCAAATAGGGCGGTGATTTCGCCGCGGCTCTCTCCGGCGCGAACCGTTTCACTGCTGGCTCTTTCACCGAGTACCAGTAGCAGGGATTGGATGATGATCGACTTACCGGCACCGGTTTCACCGGTGAGGGTGGTTAAGCCTTGCTCGAACTGCAGTTCGGCCTGTTGGACAACCGCAAGGTTACGAATATTAAGATCAGTTAGCATAATGAAGGTGGTCGAAGAGTGCTCGTCATCGGCTCGAAGTTGTTACTTACCCCAGTGTAGTTTAGCGCGCAACAGTTCGAAATAATCATAGTCCGCCGGCTGGATGAGCTTGACCTTATGAGGGCTGGTGGTGATGCGGACCAGGTCATCCGGCAGTAGGGTGAGAATGCCCTGGCCATCGTATGAAACTCGGGCTTCATTAACACGACCGGGGATTAGTTTGATTTCGACGCAGCTGCTGCTGGGAATAACCAGTGGCCTGATACCCATCGCATGTGGGCTGATAGGTACCAGCAGAATCGCCTCCATTGATGGGTAGACGATCGGCCCGCCGCTGGAAAGTGAGTAGGCAGTAGAGCCGGTTGGCGTGCTGATAATTGTGCCGTCGCCGCGCTGTTGACTGACCGAGTGACCATCAACAATGGTTTCGAACTCGATCATCCGCATCACTTCGGACTTGAGTACCACCACCTCATTAAAGGCGATCTGTGTGGTGATCACCTTGCCGTTGCGGATGATCTCGAGGTTGAGCATCAGTCGTTGTTCTTCGCGCAGTTCCCCGGCGAAAATTTTCTCCAGTACGGTTTCCATCTCACTGGAGGAAATGTCTGCCAGAAACCCGAGCCGGCCCAGGTTGATGCAGAGCAGGGGGATTTCAAACGCAGCCAGGGCGCGTACCGCCGCCAACATGGAACCATCACCACCGAGCACAATAATTAGGTCGCAGTCTTTCAGCACTGCGGCCTTTTTCAGATCGAGGTCGCTGAAGTCGGCGCGCGAGGTGATCACCGATTCGCGGTAGGAAATATTTCGCGCAGAGAGAAACTGGATCAACCGTTTAACGGATTGCACTGTTTCTTCATTCTTATTTTGATAAACGATGCCGATCTGCTTAAATCGGCTAGAGATGGTGCCGGGCATTTTAATCAGTTTCCTAAAGACGGTTCGGCACTCTACCATGAGCTTGATTCGCAGGTCCGCTGTCAGGGTGAGCTAGGCTGTGTTGGCCGGCGAATGTTGTCCACAAACATCGGTATCAGGGAGGTCACGGAGTTGAAGTCGGAAGAGCGCGCGCTGGGCCTGTTTAAAGGGTTGGTAGAACATTATCTGGAATTGGGTCAGCCGGTGGGGTCAAAAACCTTGGCGAACCAGGATGGCAATCAACTCAGTTCGGCGACTATCCGCAATATTATGGGTGACCTGGAGCGCCATGGTTTATTGAGTTCGCCGCACCCCTCGGCGGGGCGGGTGCCTACTGATGCGGGTTTGCGGCTGTTTGTTGATTCACTGCTCACCGTAAAACCTCTGACCTCTGGCCAGATTGAGCAGGTCCAGAGCGATCTGCTGGTGCAGACAGGGGTTACTGACCTGGTCGAGTCTGCCTCGGCGCTGCTGGCGGATGTTAGCCAGTTGGCTGGGTTGGTGGTGATGCCTAGCGCCGAGCGTAACACCCTGGAACATATTGAGTTTCTTAATCTTTCTGAAGGCCGGGTAATGGCGGTTCTGGTCACCAGTGATGGCGGTGTCAGTAACCACCTAATTCATAGCGATCTGCAATATGGGGCGGATGATCTGCGCCGGGCCGGTCAGTTTCTGGCGCAGCGCTGTGTCGGTAAAACCCTGGTACAGATGCGTCAGTGGTTGGCCAGTCACCTGCTGGAGTTGCAGGCTCAGGTCGAAACGTCGATGCGGGCGGTCACTGATTTGGCCGCCCAGTTAGCGGTGATCGGTCCGGATCAGGAGAGCCTGGTGGTTAAAGGTGAAGCTAATTTGCTGACCGAGCAGGCTCGGCCGGCGGATATGGAACGATTGCGGGAACTGTTTGCCGCCTTTGATGAGCGTCAGTCGTTATTGCAGCTGCTTGATCGCTGTGTGGGTGCTGAGGGTGTGCAGGTCTTTATCGGCAGTGGTTCAGAGTATGGTTTCTATGAAGATTATTCGTTAGTGGCGGCTCCCTACGAGGTTGATGGTCAGGTGCTAGGTATGTTGGGTGTGGTCGGCCCGACGCGGATGGCTTACGACCGGGTAGTCTCCTTAGTTGATGTGACCGCGCGGTTGGTAGGTGCTGCGTTGAATCGATAGTCGGTTTGGTTGTTTATTACCTAATATTATTAGCTCGTTATTCCTTGAATTGGACAACCTTTGTCCCCATCTACAGCACTGGCCGCGGTTGGTGGGGTTGTCCGTTCGCGCCATGACATCCTTAACCACCGCCACTGTTTTGGTTAGCAAGCTGAAACCAGATACCGTTCGTATTTATTCGAAGATTGGAATTCCCTAATGACCCAGCAAAAAGACCCATCTGATTCCGCAGATTTGCCAGAGGAAGAAGCCGTTGAAGGCGAACTGGTCGAACCTGAATCGGTTGATCCGTCGGCAGAAAATGCCAGTGATGAGACAAACGAATCTGAGACAGAAACAGCGCCTCTGACAATTGAGGAGCAGCTTGCAGCCGCCCTGGAAGAAGTCGCCAAGCAGAAAGACGCAGCCCTCAGAGCGGTTGCAGAGCAGGAAAATTTTCGCCGCCGTAGTCAGCGCGATGTGCAAAACGCCCATAAATTTGGTGCCGAGAAACTGCTGCGCGAGCTGCTCACGGTCGCTGATAACCTGGAGATGGCGCTGCTCAATGATGAAGCTGGTAGTGAAGGGGTGAAAATGACCCTCGACCAGCTGTTACAGGTTTTTGAGAAAAATAACGTGGTGGCGCTTGAGCCGATGGGTGAACAGTTCAATCCAGAGCTGCATCAGGCGATGACCATGCAACCCAGCGATGAGGTTGAGCCAAACCATGTGATGCAGGTCGTGCAGAAGGGCTATCAATTGCATGAGCGGCTACTGCGGCCAGCCATGGTAATCGTCGCCAAAGCAGCCGAGGACGACGCAGCGGGCTAAAGACTGCTAACAAAAGCAGCGCAAATTTTATTGTTAGCCTTGAAAACAATGACTTCGTCCCTCATCTGTTAGTTCAGTAGCGGCTGTTGAAGCCACTTTTTTTTACGGTAGACCTGCTTCACTGAAGCGGGTCAGTAACAGCACTGAAATATAGATAACCTAATTAAGCAAGGTTGCCCCGGAGGGTGACCTGATCGGAGATAGAAACATGGGTAAGATTATTGGTATCGATCTGGGCACCACCAACTCCTGCGTTGCAGTGATGGAAGGTGGCTCTTCACGAGTGATTGAAAATGCCGAAGGCGACCGCACAACACCGTCGATTGTTGCTTATACCAACGAAGAAGTGCTGGTCGGTGCTGCTGCCAAACGTCAGGCTGTCACCAACCCCCATGACACCCTGTATGCGGTGAAACGGCTGATTGGTCGTCGCTTTGAGGACGATGCTGTTCAGGCAGATCTGGGCATGGTGCCTTATAAGATTGTCAAAGCCGACAACGGCGACGCCTGGGTCGAGGCCAACGGCAAAAAAATGTCCGCCCCGGAAGTTTCTGCTCGGGTGCTGCAGAAGATGAAGAAAACCGCCGAAGATTATCTTGGCGAAGAAGTGACCGAAGCGGTCATTACCGTGCCGGCTTATTTCGATGATTCCCAGCGTCAGGCGACTAAAGACGCTGGCCGAATTGCTGGGCTGGAAGTCAAACGTATTATCAATGAGCCAACCGCAGCTGCGCTGGCCTTTGGAATGGATAAAAAAGAGGGTGATTCGACCATCGCGGTGTTCGATTTAGGTGGTGGTACCTTTGATATCTCGATTATTGAAATTGCGGAAGTTGACGGCGAGCACCAGTTTGAAGTGCTCTCCACCAATGGTGACACCTTTCTGGGTGGTGAAGATTTCGACCTGCGGTTGATGAACTTTCTTGCCGATGAGTTTCAGAAAGACAACAGCATGGATCTGCGTAACGATCCATTGGCGCTGCAACGTTTAAAAGAAGCCGCCGAAAAAGCTAAAATTGAACTCAGTGCATCGCAGGCGACTGATGTTAATTTGCCCTACATCACCGCTGATGCGACCGGTCCTAAGCATCTTAATGTCAAGCTGACCCGTACCAAGCTTGAATCCCTGGTTGAAGATCTGGTCGAGCGTAGTCTGGAGCCTTGCCGGGTTGCCATTAAGGACGCTGGCCTGTCAGCCAGTGGCATTGATGAGGTGATTCTGGTCGGTGGTCAAACCCGCATGCCTAAGGTTCAGGAAGCGGTTAAAGAGCTATTTGGTAAAGAGCCGCGCAAGGATGTGAATCCTGATGAAGCGGTTGCTGTTGGTGCTGCAGTACAGGGTGCCGTGCTCGGTGGCGATGTCACTGATGTGCTGCTGCTGGATGTGACACCGCTCTCCCTGGGTATTGAAACCATGGGTGGGGTGATGACCAAATTGATCGACAAGAACACCACTATTCCAACCCGTGCCGACCAGGTGTTCTCCACCGCGGATGACAACCAGAACGCGGTGACCGTGCATGTGTTACAGGGTGAGCGCGAATTGGCCAGCGGTAATAAGTCTCTTGGTCAATTCAACCTGGAAGATATCCCACCGGCACCACGTGGTACACCACAGATTGAAGTGGTATTTGATCTGGATGCCAACGGCATTCTGAATGTATCGGCCACCGATAAAGCCACTGGTAAGCAGCAGACGATTGCGATTAAGTCTTCAAGTGGTCTTAGTGATGATGAGATTGCGGCGATGGTCAGCGATGCCGAAGCCCATGCGGATGAAGATCGTAAGACGGTTGAGTTGGTAACCGCCCGTAACGCCGCTGATGGCGCGATTCACACCGTGCGTAAAACCATTACCGACCTTGGTGATGATGCGGATGCGGCCGATGTGGCCGCAGCGGAAGCTGCGATTAAGGTGGTCGAAGAGAGCCTTGAAGGTGGTGATAAAGAGGCAATTGAGGCGGCGACCGGTGAATTGATGACCGCTGCTCAGAAGCTGGCCGAAAAACTTTATGCGCAAGAAGCTGAGGCTGCTGGCGGTGAAGAGCAGGGTGGCGAAGACGGAAACGTGGTTGATGGTGACGTGGTCGATGCTGAGTTCGAAGAAGTCGAAGACGAACCGAAAGAGGACAAATAGACCCGTAACGAGAGCGGTTGGAGGGTGGCCGAGTCACCCTTCAGCGGTTTAATTTATAGAACGCCGCCCGCCATTTTGACGGGGGGCGTTTATGCGTTTCGGGCGGGTAATTTTTTGCTAAGCAAGTTCTGAAAGGTTCGGAGCTTCGGTAACCAAGGTCGATCAACAGAATGTCTAAACGGGATTGTTACGAAATATTGGGCGTCAGTCGTGATGCGGATGATGCGGTTATTAAGAAGGCCTATCGCCGTCTGGCGATGAAGCATCATCCGGATAGAAACCCGGATAGCCCGGATGCGGAAGAGAAATTTAAGGAAGCTCAGGGCGCTTACGACATTTTGTCCGATGACCAGAAGCGGGCTCGCTACGACCAGTATGGTTATCAGGGTCTTGAAGGCCAGGGTGGCGGAGGCGCTGGTGGTGGCTTCGGTGATATTTTTGGCGATGTTTTTAGCGACATTTTCGGTGGTGGCCGCAGTGGCCCGGCGCGGGGCGCTGATCTGAAATATGACCTGGAAGTTTCGTTAGAAGAAGCGGCCAGTGGCTTTACTAAGAAAATTGATATTCCCAAGCGGGTTGCCTGCGGCACCTGTCATGGTAGTGGCGCTAAAAAGGGCAGCAAACCGGTGACCTGTGGCACCTGTGCCGGGGTTGGTCAGGTGCGCATGCAGCAGGGGTTTTTCTCCGTGCAGCAGGCTTGCCCGACCTGTCGGGGTAAGGGTCAGATGATTAAAGACCCGTGCGGAAAATGTCGCGGCAACGGCCTGGTACAGGAAACTAAAACCCTCTCTGTGAAAATTCCAGCCGGTGTTGATACGGGGGATCGGATCAGGCTCACCGGCGAGGGTGAAGGTGGCGAAGCGGGTGC
>JAHRWJ010000198.1 GCA_019090185.1 Immundisolibacteraceae bacterium | reverse complement strand
GTGCTGGAAACCTGTTTCGGGGGTATTCGCGCGATAGCCGCAACGATTTTTTCAATATCGCTAAGCCCGATGGTTTTTTTGCGCTTGCCAGGGTTCACTATTTTTTGTGCCGCACCAGCCTCATCGATCACATCGATCGCCTTGTCCGGCAGGAAACGTTCGGTGATATAGCGGTCAGCAAGTTCTGCAGCGCCTTGCAGTGCTGCCTGGGTGTAGCGAATACCGTGATGGGCTTCATAGGCCGATTTAAGCCCTTTAAGGATCTGCACGGTTTCAGGCACCGATGGCTCTGGGACATCGATTTTTTGAAAACGACGCGCAAGCGCGCGATCTTTTTCGAAAATACCCCGATATTCCTGGTAGGTGGTTGACCCGATACATTTGAGTTTGCCCGAAGCGAGCATTGGTTTAATCAGGTTGGAGGTATCCATGACACCGCCGGAGGCAGCTCCGGCACCAATAATGGTGTGGATTTCATCAATAAAAAGTACCGAGCCGTCAATGTCGTCAAGCTCTTTGAGCACCGCTTTCAGACGCTTCTCAAAATCGCAACGATATTTGGTACCCGCCAGTAATGCACCCATGTCCAGTGAGTAGATGGTGGCATCAGCGAGCGCCTCAGGCACATCATCCTCAAAAATCCGCCGAGCCAGCCCTTCGGCGATGGCCGTTTTACCCACGCCAGCTTCGCCGACATAGAGCGGGTTATTTTTGCGCCGTCGGCAGAGGATTTTCATGGTGCGGTCAAGTTCAGCCGCGCGGCCAATTAACGGGTCAATTCGGCCCTGTTCGGCCTCTTCGTTGAGGTTGACCGTAAATTGCTGTAACGCAGACTTGTTTGATTCGTCATCAATAGTCGGTTCACCGTTAGGGCCTGCGCCGCTGCCGCCGCTCTCTTTCTCTTCTTCGCCGTGGGACAAATGCTCGACTACATCCAGTCGGGTGACACCGTATTTGTTGAGTAGATAGACGGCATGGGAATCTTTTTCGCTGAATATGGCCACAAGCACATTTGCCCCGGTGACCTCCTGTTTGCCTGATGCCTGCACATGAAACATGGAGCGCTGTAGGACTCGCTGGAAGCCGATGGTCGGTTGTACTTCCTGATCGTCATTGTTATCCGCGATCAGCGGCGAGTGCTCTTTAATAAAGGTGTCAATTTCGTTTTTTAACGGTTCGAGGTCAGCCCCACAGGCCCTTAAGATCGCTGCTGCAGATGGGCTGTCGAGCAACATCAGTAACAGGTGCTCGACCGTCATGTATTCGTGACGATCCTCTTTAGCCTGTTTAAAAGCCTGGTTAAGTGTGAATTCTAGTTCGTGACTGAGCATATCAGGCGGATTCCATTTCACATTTCAGGGGATGCTCGTTTTCACGAGCAAAATCATTAACTTGAGCGACTTTGGTTTCGGCAATTTCACTGGTATAAATCCCGCAGACTCCCTTGCCTTTGGTATGAACATGGAGCATTACCTGTGTCGCTTGTTCCCGACCTAATCCAAAAAAGTGTTCGAGGATGTAAACAACAAACTCCATAGGAGTGTAGTCGTCATTTAACAGCACCACTTTATATAACGGTGGGGGTTTAAGCTCACTTTTTTGTTCCTGTAAGTCCAGGTCGTCGTGGTCCTGGGTGGTCGGTTTAGATGGCATTCAACTGGTCTCGCTGGCTCTGGTTGATTGTTGATGACCTATCCAGGTCAGTCCCTAAGGTTGGCCGTTTCGGCGACTCAGTAAGGGTTAATGAGTGGCCTAATCAGTCTGTTTAGTCCGCTATAAGCGGTGTTCGTCTCTATGTATATCTGGTTTCCTTCTAACTCGTTCAAGGCGGCTGGATAATATTTCTTGACCGGTTAGAGCCTTGGCCGTTTATAAGGGTTCCTTAATTTTCAGATTGTCGTTATGACTTTAGCTGAGTAAGCAGCATGCAAACTTGTGTTGGCAGCGTCAACCAAAACATCGATGCAATTCGAACAAATCATGCCGTCGCAGAAAATTTAGCGGACCCGGATAGTCTCTATGTTATAGTCAAAAATTCCTCTGGGGGCAGCATACACGCTGCCCTTTGCTTTTCTGGACGACTATTTTGGGTGGCCGATGATGGCTAATAGTGTGAAAAATACATTGATGCCGACCTATGCTCGGCTACCGGTTTCCTTCGTTAAAGGCGAGGGGGTTTGGCTGATAGATGACGCCGGGCGTCGTTACCTGGATGGGGTGGCCGGAATATCGGTCTGTAATCTGGGCCATGCGCACCCAAAAATCGCAGCGGTGATTGCAGATCAGGCATCACAGTTGTTGCATACCTCTAATCTTTATCAGATTCCATTGCAGCAAGCGTTGGCCGATCAGTTGTGCCAGCTATCCGGTATGGACCAGGTGTTTTTTGGTAACTCGGGTGCAGAAGCCAATGAAGCTGCGATTAAATTGGCTCGCCTTCATGGTCACGCTAAAGGTATCGAAAACCCGCTGATTATTGTCGCTGAACATAGTTTCCATGGCCGCACCATGGCGACCCTGTCGGCGACTGGTAATCGTAAAGTTCACGTTGGTTTTGAGCCGTTAGTAAGCGGTTTCGTGCGGGTTCCCTTTGATGATGTTGATGGGATCCAACGAGTGGCTGAGCTCAATCCAGACGTGGTGGCGATACTGGTAGAGCCGGTTCAGGGTGAGGGTGGGGTTAATGTTCCAGGGGCTGATTATTTAACCTCCATACGGCAGATCTGCGATCAGCACGGTTGGTTGATGATGCTCGATGAAATTCAATCTGGCATGGGCCGTTGTGGCAGCTGGTTTGCTTTTCAGAGGACAGGTGAAAATTCAGCCACGATGCCCGATGTGATGACCGTTGCCAAGGCGCTGGCCAATGGCGTTCCTATAGGTGCTTGCCTGGTGTCCGGCGCTGCAACGGGATTAATGCAGGCAGGCCATCACGGTAGTACCTTTGGTGGCAATCCGCTGGCTTGTCGAGCGGCACTTGAAACCCTGTCGATTATGAAGGCAGAGGACATTCCGGGGCAGGTGGCAATAAAAGGAAAGCAGTTTCGTCAGCTGCTAACCGATAAATTACAGGGCTGTGATGGGGTGGTCGAGGTCCGCGGGGCTGGGTTGCTTGTTGGCGTAGAGCTTGATAGGCCTTGCGGTGAGTTAGTGGCTCGCGCACTTGAGCGTGGTCTGCTCATTAACGTGGCTGCGGGCAACATCATTCGATTGATTCCAGCGCTGATTATTACCACCGAGCAACTTGCTGAGTTGGCCGATGGTGTCGCTCAACTGGTGCTTGAATTTGTGGCTGACGACGGAGCAACGCAGGAATGACTGTTCGTCATTTTTTGACCTTGAAGGATCTTTCGCCTACTGAGTTAAAACAATTAATTATCCGCGCGGGTGAGCTTAAGGCGGCACTAAAAAACGGTCAGTACCCAGTCACTTTAAAACGCCAGGTGATGGGGATGATCTTTGAGAAGTCCTCTACTCGAACCCGGATTTCATTTGAAACCGGTATGGCTCATTTTGGTGGCCATGCACTGTTTTTGTCTCCTCGGGACACCCAGTTAGGTCGTGGCGAAAGTATCGAGGATTCTGCCCGGGTAATCTCGCGTATGGTTGATATCGTGGTGATCCGTACCACGGGTCATGACCGGGTAGAAAAATTTGCCGCGCACTCGCAGGTACCGGTGATTAATGCCCTGACTGATAGCTATCATCCCTGCCAGTTATTGGCGGATATGCTCACCTGGCAGGAGCGGCGTGGAGATATTACAGGGCGTCGGGCGGTCTGGATCGGAGATGGCAATAATGTCTGTCACTCCTGGATGAACGCAGCGCAGCTGTTTGATTTTGAGCTGGATGTCATTACACCTGAGTCGAATCGACCCAACGAGACTTTGTTAGCCCAGACATCGAGTCACGTCAATTGGGATTCGGACCCTGGGGCGAGTAAAGGCGCTGACTTGGTGGTTACCGATACCTGGGCCAGTATGGGTCAGGAAGATGAGAAGAATGATCGTGCCGAGTTGTTTAAACCCTACCAGGTCGATCAGGCGTTTATGCAGAGCGCGGCCAGCGATGCTCTGTTCATGCACTGCTTACCGGCATATAGGGGTCAGGAAGTGACTGCTGAGGTGATTGATGGTCCTCAGAGCGTGGTTTGGGATGAGGCCGAAAATCGATTGCATGCTCAGAAGGCGCTTGTCGAACTGTTATTATCCTAACTTGAATTGATAGATGGTTTGCTGAGGAGGTTGTTATGTTGCTAGCCGGTTCTTGCCACTGTGGGGCAGTAAGTTTTTCCGCGACCACCCACGCGCCCTATCCTTACATGCACTGTTACTGCAGTATTTGTCGTAAGCTTGGCGGCGGCGGTGGGTTTGCTATCAATATTATGGCTAATTATGATTCCCTGAAGATTCAGGGGGAGAGCCATATAGGTAAATATCAGGCATGGATGGACCCTGAGCGCAGTGAACGTAGCCCAGGGTTTCGGGTTTTTTGCCGGGAGTGCGGTACCGCTCTATGGGTTTGGGATCCGCGCTGGCCAGAGATGTTTCATCCCAATGCCTCCTGCATCGATACACCGCTACCCAATGCGCCGGAGCGGAATCATATTTTTGTTGAGCATGCGCCCGAATGGGTGCCGATTCCGTCGGTCAATGAAGTTGACAAGGTCTATGATTTTAGTGGCAAAACCATTGATGACATCATCGATTCAATAGAGTCGCTGGAAGATTGGCACCGCAACCGGGGTTTAATTGTCGAGTAGCTTGCTGCTTTAAAGAAGGTTGGTGTTTGAGTTTCTAGCCTCGGTGCCAGTTACCTGATTTACCGCCGGTTTTTTCTTCCAAACGTACCTGATTGATGATCATGGCTTTGTCGACAGATTTACACATGTCGTAGACCGTCAGCAGGGCAACTTGTACGGCGGTAAGGGCCTCCATCTCAACACCGGTTCGACCACGTGTTGATACGGTAGCGTGGCAGATGACGCCAGATTGTTCGGGGGTGATTTCCAGATCAAGATCAATGGCCGTGATAGCGATTGGATGGCACAAGGGCACCAGGTCGGGGGTTTTTTTTGCCGCCATAATGCCAGCAAGTCGTGCCACGCCAAGCACATCGCCCTTTTTGTGCTCACCGTCGGCCACCATCATCAGGGTTGTTGAGTCCATGGTGATAATGCCGCTAGCGGTGGCGTGGCGGTCGGTTTCGTCTTTATCGCCAACATCAACCATGTGGGCTTCGCCGCTGTCATTAAAGTGGGTTAATTTAGTCATTATCTGCTCTGCTGGTTAAAGTTATTAGTCGCTGAGTTGGTTCTGGTAAACAATATTTTCGGATGATATTTTTAGTCAGTGTCGGAACCGCTGATAATTACTTTAGTTTTTT
>JAHRWJ010000197.1 GCA_019090185.1 Immundisolibacteraceae bacterium | reverse complement strand
TGCTGCGCCCAATCCCGATGCCAGGCCCAGAAAAGCGCCTTGGTTAGTGGGAATCCCGCAGCCCCCAAACACGGGGCCACGTAGATGGGTGCGGCGTAGTTCGGGGTTGTGTAGATAGCCGCCACTGCCAAACACGACGCCACGACGGGCACGGATCCAGCGTTCGCCTTTTTTGGTTTTGGCGACCACACCAATTACATCGCCGTTGTTGTTGACTACAATCTGACTGACGTCATGGCGGGTCAGGACTGGAATCCGCCGCTTGTTGGTGGCTTTTTTCATCAGAGCGATCAGGTCAACCCCAAGACCACCGCCCTGGGGATAGTAATAACGTCCTGCCTGTTTATCTTCTGGAATGCAAACAATCGAACGGCCGCGGGGGCGGTGGTTTTCTGATAACTCGGCGAAATTGTCTGGAAACATCTGCCCATCATGCTCAAACAGCGGCATGTAACGGGCGACACCCATATTCTCTAAAGCTTCTATGGTGCCAGCGGCCTGATCGTAGAAGGTGCCGAGCAGCTCGTATGCTGCAGAATCAGCGCCAAACTGGGGTAAATCTGGATGGTAGCGGTCTGGAAAAGTCGCACGGACGATAAAACGTAGAAATTGTTCTCGGGATTCGGGAGCACCGTCTGCGCGGGTGACGTGATTGTTTGGAATAAAATGCACGCCGCCGGATCGAGCTGTGGTGCCACCCGGTACCGGACCTTTTTCTAGCATGATCACGTCGACACCCGATTCGGCAGCAAACAGTGCGGCGCTAAATCCGGCCGCGCCACTGCCAACAATGACCACATCAGTTTCGCGATGCCACTGTTGATCATCATTGGCCAGCAATGGCGCCGGGCCGAGCATGGCAGCAGAGCCTATGAGCGCAGTATCCCGCAAGAATTTGCGTCGGCTGTTATCAGTTTTATCCACGCTGTTCCCCTTAAAAAGTGATGCTGCTAAATTTAGCGGTGGGTGATCACCCTATCCTCTAAGGAGCGGCGTTCACTTACTGGCCATTCACAGTTCGGATAGCCCATGAACAGTACACCCAGGCTGCGGGTACGCTCATCGAAGCCAAAAAAATTGGCGGTCTCGCGGGCAAAGCCGATAGCGCCACTGGACCAGAAGGTGCCAAGTCCGTAGGCGGTGGCTAATAGCTGCATGTTTTGCACCGAGCAGCCAACCGTTAGCAATTCTTCTTCTTCGGGTAGGCGTTCGCCTTCATCGCGGTGCATGCCAATACCAATCGCGCAGCCACTGCTGGCCGGCACCGATAGTAATCGGTCAAATTTCTGTTGCTGAAATTTCTCTTCAGGTGTATTTGCCTTGTACCAGCCAGACATGTATTCACCCAACTTTTGCCGGCCACCGCCGGTAAAAACAGCAAAACGCCAGGGCTCGGATAATTTATGGGTTGGAGCCCAGCGGGCAGTTTCGAGGATATCGTCGATGATCGCCTGCTCTACCGGCTTATCGCTGTATTGCATCGGTTTGATGGTGCGACGTTTAAGGATGACTTCTCGGACGGCATCGACGGACATGGCTAGCTCCAGGTGAGTTAAGTGGGTGATAAAGCAGGGCTATCGGGTAGTCAGAATAGACAGCGCTGGTTAGTATCTAGTGTTTTATTGGCACTGAAATCCTGTCAGCATGAGAGTTTCTCATAGCTCAGCAGGCAATAGGGGGTCGAGCTGGAGTTCAGACCATTCTGACGAGCAGGGCGGATTTAACGGGGGTCAGGCAACGCGCGCGGTTGGCGGCGATAACAGCTGCTCAGCGATTTTTTGTAATGGCAGTTCATCCACTACTGCGCCTGCTAGCTGAGCCGCCCTGGGCATGCCGTAAATCACGCAGCTATTTTTGTTCTGGCCGATGGTATAGCAGCCTTTGTTGCGCATTCTTAACAACCCCTGGGCACCATCGCTGCCCATACCGGTGAGGATGACTCCCATCGAATGTTTGCCGACGCTTGCGATCACAGAGTCGAACAACACATCTACCGAAGGAATGTGGTGGTGTACTTTGGCTCCCCGATCAAGTTCACAGACTAGGCTGTGGTCAGATCGGTGTCTGACTTTAAGGTGGGCATCACCGGGTGCGATATAGACATGGCCTCGCTTTAATAATAGGCCCTCTTCCGCTTCGATGACTGCTAACTTGGTGGTTAGGTTAAGTCGTTGGGCGAAACTTTTGGTAAAGCCTGGCGGCATATGTTGGGTAATCACGATCGGCGGTAAGTCAGCAGGTAGCTGGCCCAATAGGTAACGAATTGCCTCGGTTCCGCCCGTAGAAGCGCCAATCGCAATTAGTTTGAGTCGGCCTGCTCGTGGAACCTTTGTGACCGGAACTCTGTCAGCTCCAATAGGGGGTTTGGGGCTAGCCAGGATTTGAAGTTTGGCGGTGGCGGCGACGCGAATCTTATCGGCGAGTCTTTGGTAGTAGGATTCGTTAAAGGCAAATGAACCGGATGGTTTGGTCATGTAATCAACCGCACCGAGTTCGAGTGCTTTCAGGGTGGCATCGGCACCCGGTCCGGTTTGTGCCGAAACCATCACAACCGGTAACGGGTGTTGCTGCATCAGGGATTTCAGCAGCGCAAGGCCGTCCTTGCCGGGCATCTCAATGTCGAGGGTGATGACGTCTGGTTTGTGTCGAGCGATTTGGCGTTGCGCCATCAGCGCATCCTCGGCGCTGGCAACCACCTCGATGTCGGCAAAAGCCGATAGTTTTCGGGTTAATAAATTTCTAATGGTTGAGGAATCATCAACCACCACAACTTGAATTGTACGTTTGTCATTCATCCGATTATTAGCCAGCTTTCAGGTAGCTGGTTTTGCCCAAGCTGGTGAATTGTTTTTTTGGGTCATCCATTTTTTCTGAGTGTCCGAGGAACAGGTGACCCTCTGTGCTGAGTGCCTGATGATAACGGTCGATCAGCGTCCGCTTGGTTGGTTTGTCAAAATAGATAATGACATTGCGGCAAATAATTAGGTCAAATTTACTAAAGGGGGGCCAGCTGCCAAGCAGGTTTAAGCGGCTGAAGCTGATCATGCTTTTTAGTCTGGTTTTGGCCTGCAGGTAGCTGCCATCCTCGTCAAAATATCGTTGAATAACCCCATCATCCATGGATGATGTGAGCTGTTGCTTGCGATATCGACCGGCTTTGGCTGTTTTAATCATGTTGCTATCCAGGTCGGTTGCAATGATTTCGATATCCCAACCTGCCGACGATAGCAGTGATTCGCAGATGGTAATGGCAACCGAGTAGGCTTCTTCGCCGCTGGAGCAACCGGCGGACCAGATTCTGAGGTTTTTTTGTCGAGTGGCGCGTTTTTGGACGGCGGGCAAAATAGTTTTAGCAAGGAAATCAAAGTGATGTTTCTCGCGGAAAAACGATGTGAGGTTTGTAGAAATAGCGTTTAAGCAGTGGTCAATTTCGTCAGAACCCGGCCGATTAATCAGCTCAAAATAATCTCTAAAGCGATCAAGCTTTAGCGATCTTAATCGACTGGTGAGGCGGCTATAGGCCATCACCTGTTTGTCATCGGTTAGCACAATGCCGCTTTTTTCCTTTACCAACTTTTGTAGGTAGGCAAAGTCACTGGCATCAAAGGCAAATTCCTGAGTTTTACGGCGCTCAGCTGATTTGATGGCAGGTTTCTCGCGTGTTGAAAAAAACCCGCTGCGTTTGGTGGTTGGGCTGGTAGTTGGACTGATGCTTGAACGGGTGGCGCGCATTTTTGTCATAGCCGATGTTAGCGGCAAAAACGGGTGGATCTTGACCGGATTTTCGGTGCAATAATTAGCCGTTAATCTGCAGCCCGGCGCTGGGTGATCTTGTTACAATTTTGGCTTTGGTGCAGTTATTGATATCTGAGGGGTTGTTGGCATGTCTATTGAGGGAGTTCGCGAAGGTAGCCTGGAGGCTCCGACGCGCCATCCGTTAGCGTGGCGGGATGAGGCGTTTTATGACCAGAGTGCTCTCAATGAAGAACTCGAACGAGTATTTGACATCTGCCACGGCTGTCGGCGCTGTGTGAGCCTTTGCAAGTCCTTCCCGACACTGTTTGATCTGGTCGATGAGTCTGAGACCATGGAGGTCGATGGCGTCGCGAAAGCCGATTACATGAAGGTGGTGGATGAGTGCTACTTGTGTGATCTCTGTTATCTGACCAAATGCCCTTATGTGCCGCCCCATGAGTGGAATGTTGATTTCCCCCATTTGATGTTGCGTGCCAAAGCGATCAACTTTAAAGAAAATGGCGCGCCCATAAAGAACAAATTGATGAGCAGCACCGACCTGGTTGGCACGCTTTCTGGTATTCCGGTGGTTGCTGAGGTGGTTAATGCGGTCAACAGTAACGGGCTGGCCAGAAAGGGGCTAGATAAAGTGATGGGTGTGCACCCTGATGCCGCGCTGCCGAAATATCACAGTACCAAAGGACGCAAGCGAGTTGCCAGGGTGCGTGATCCGTCAATCACGGTGGAGGCGACAGACAAAACCAAAGGCAAGGTGGCGATTTTTGCGACCTGCTACGGTCAGTACAACGACCCTCAGGTAGTTGAAGATTTAGCGGTCGTTCTGCAGCACAACGGCATTGCGGTGACCACGGTTGCTAAAGAGAAGTGTTGTGGCATGCCCAAACTGGAGCTGGGTGATCTGGAGTCGGTGGCCAAATCGATGGAAGCTAATTTGCCTTCACTGCTGGCAATGGTTGATGATGGTTGGGATATTCTCGCGCCGGTGCCTTCCTGTGTGCTGATGTTCAAACAGGAATTGCCGCTGATGTTTCCGGAGCGGGATGATTTGGCCCGAGTTCAAAATGCGATTTTTGACCCCTTTGAATACTTAATGCTGCGCCATAAGAGCGGATTGTTAAAAACTGAGTTTAGTCAGCAATTAGGTAAGGTTGCCTATCATGCGGCCTGTCACCAACGGGTACAGAAAATCGGCCCAAAAACCCGGGACCTGCTGCAGCTGATTCCGAATACCGAAATTACCAATATCGAACGTTGTTCGGGTCATGACGGCACCTATGGGGTGAAGTCGCAGTTCTACGAAAATTCCCGCAAAATTTGTCGTCCGGTGGTCAACGAAGTTGATAAGAAGGATGTTGATCATTACGGCAGTGATTGTCCGATGGCCGGTCGCCACATCGAAAATGGACTGCAACGCGAAAAAAGTAATGACATGGTGGCTGAGCACCCGCTCTCCTTACTTCGGCTTGCGTACGGGATTTGACCGACGACTCATAGAGCGTTCACGCGCTTAATAGAAAGATGAAAGGCCTGATGAGTATCAGGACTCATATTGATAAATAGGAAATATTGATTTTGACGCAAAAATTAACACGGGCAGACTTGCTACCCCTGGAGCAATACGCTGAGCGGCGTGACGATATCCGCCAGAAAGTGATTGCTCATAAGGGGCCACGGCGTATCGCACTGGGCGATCATTTGACCCTCTGCTTTGAAGATTTGATGACCATGCAGTACCAGGTTCAGGAAATGCTGCGGGCAGAAAAAATATTTGAGGCTGATGGCATAGAGGAAGAACTGTCCGCCTATAACCCACTGATTCCAGATGGCAGTAACTGGAAGGCAACGTTGATGATCGAGTATCTGGACGTGGCCGAGCGTGATGTGGCGCTGCGACAGCTGGTTGGCATCGAACAGGCGATTATTTTTCAGATCGGCGACAACCC
>JAHRWJ010000196.1 GCA_019090185.1 Immundisolibacteraceae bacterium | reverse complement strand
TTGCTGGGACAGCTTGAACTCGGCGACGAGATTCCAGAAGCGCTCTACAAAGCCGTCGCTCAAGTGATTCTGTTTGCCTGGGAGCTCAATGGCTCGACGACCCCAATCAGTGGTAAACCGACAGAACCACTACAGCCAGCAAGTTAAGCAGCCATTGTTAAAATTCCAATGCCGGTAGTATCCTGCGCCGCATCACCCAGCTCATGGTTACCCCCCGAGAGATATTAAACAGCACAAACGCCAGCCAGAGCCCATGCACGGCCATTGACTGAGTTAAATACCAGCAAGGCAGATACACCAGGAACACACTAAAGAACATGGTGCTACGCATCTGCCGGGTCCAGGTACCACCGGTATAAATGCCATCGTAGATAAACCCATGCACCGAGGTTATCGGTAGCAAAACCGCCCAGGGTAATAGCAGCACTAGCAAATCTCGAACCTGCGAGAGGTCGGTCATCAGCTGATAGAGCCAGCGCCCGCCGGCTAGGTAAGCAATTGCAAACAGAGCCGACACTAGCACTCCCCAGAACAACGCCACCCTGATCACCCGACGCAGGTAAGCACCGTTTTTTCCGCCCACCGCCTCCCCTACCAACGCTTCCGCTGCATGGGCTAGGCCATCGAGTGCAAACGAAGCCAACAAATAGAAATTCATCATCACCGCATTGGCGGCGATCACCGCATCGCCCAATCGAGCCGCCTGGGCCGTAAAGAACGTAAACACCCCCAGCAGCAACAGGGTGCGGACAAACAGGTGCTGATGGGTCTGTAGTAAGGCTGCAATTGCAGATCGATTGCGTAGAACCGACCAATCCCACTGACCGGGATAGCGTTTAAGTCTGGTCGACGCCAACATCAATGCTAACGATAAGCCAGCAAACTCTGCGATGACTGAGGCCAGTGCAACGCCCTCAACCCCCCAACCCAATCCCACCACCAGCCAGAAATCCAGCAAAATATTGACACTATTAATGAGCAGAAGCAGATAGAGCGACGCGCGCACGTTTTGCTGACCGACAAACCATCCCAGCATAGCGAAGTTACATAAGGCAGCGGGAGTCGCCCAGATCCGAATTGCAAAATAACCGCGCGCCTGCTGCGCGACTGCCTCACTCGGCGCAATTAAGGCGAGCGCTAAATCAATGATCGGCTGTTGTAACGCCACCAGTAAAGCGCTAATGACCACTGCCAGCGCGATCGCCTGCAACAGCACGCTACGCATAGCCTGGTTATCCTGCCTGCCTAGCGCCTGTGCGCAGAGGCCACTGGTGCCCATCCTCAGGAAATTAAAACCCCAGTAGAGAAAACTAAAAACCGTTCCGCCGATAGCAACCCCGCCCAGGAAATGGGCGCCATCGAGATGACCAGTCACTCCTGTATCAACCAGACCAAGCAGGGCAACCGAAATATTCGACAGGATCAGCGGCACAGCCAAACCCCAGAAACGCCGGTTTAGTGAGGTTTTGTTATCTACATTAACGAAGCTGGGCAGCAGCATTAAACTCGTTTATTCAGCGGTAGCGATTGAAGTTATTAATAGAGCGAGTTTAACAGTGGCGTGGTCGTTGCAACCGAGCCCAGATTTATTGTGTCACCCACTCGATCCGCAGCACTGCTGAATAAACAATAAAAGGTGAAAACGAGGGTAGGCTAAACCGCAACAGTTAAGCGATCGACCAACCTCAAAACCCAGACAACCAGACTAGGGTATGCCGGTAATTACCGATAAATTCAGCGTATTGCCGCCGCTAACGGGCCCGACGTAATTCGTTGTTTAATCATCGCCAGTGCGGCCAAGGCATCGGCATGATGATTATCCTTGGCCAGTTGCCACCATCGCGTGGCTGCGGCGAAGTCCGGCTGCCTGAAATCACTACCCTGAAAATAATAGGTACCAAGCTCATATTGGGCCTGCACATAGCCTTTTTCTGCAGCCAGATGAAGCCAGCCAAGTCCCCTATCCGCCTGATTGAACAGGCCTTGACCAGCGGCATAACGCTGGGCTAGTAAATACTCAGCATGGCCTGGTAATGCGGGCATACCTGGGCTAACGCCGACTGCGATGTCATTTTCGGCAAGTTGCTCTCGTTGGGCGACCATTTTACCGGCTAGCACCGCCTCAACCCGTGCGGCTACTTCATTTTTAAAACGACCATCCAGATCGCGACGAATAGAGAGGGTCAGTTGCTCGGTAATTTCCAGTCGCGCACGAGCCACTGCCCGCTGCTGACGAATTTCGTTGGCTTTGGCAATTGCTCGGGCTTTGTCCATGGCGAACGCGGCGGCCTCAGAACGCGCCTCAGTGAAGTATTTTTTAATCTGAGTATTGCTCATACATTGGGTTTGCAATGGCGCTGCTGGTACTTGCTCCTGCTGGCTTCCATCACCGAGTTGGTTGCTAGCATCGACCTGAGCGTTAAGGGATTGACCATTCATTTTTGCTTTCAGTCGAGCCAGTTCCTGCTCTACAGTCAATTCGCCGTTGGCAATATTAGAACCGGGGGATGACTGGTTGTTTAACTGTTCACTGACAAAGCGATCCGACGAACGATCCAGCTCTTCAAATAACTGCCGCATCATTTCGGGATCGTCCAGCGTGCGTATCACTTCGCCCTGCTGTTCCATCTCACCAACGGAAAGCGCATATTCTTTGTTCTGCTTGGCCTTAATGATCGCAATGTCAATGGCGTCGCGTAGCTCGGGAGCCCGAGTATCGTCAACACCTAATTGATTAACGAGTTGTTTGGCGGCGCTAAAATGACCGCTGTTGTAGGCAGATACCGCATCATCAAAAGTATCTGCCTGCAGTGAAGGCCCTAACAACAGTCCGAGCCCGATAAAGATAAGCCGATTTTTCATCACTTCCACCTGAGTTTACTGGAGGTAGCTATCGGCCTAATCCTGCTTAGCTTAACGGTCTCGGTGGTCTAAACAACGCCCCGGTTATTGCCGACTAACCAGTGAGCGAGTCCAACGAAGGCTGCTCTGCGGCTAGGTTGGCAATATGCACCGTCGAGGTTGGAAATGCCGCCTGTGCACCCTCAGCCACGATAATGTCGTTAATTTTTAACAACACCTCTTCTTTGATTTCATGAAAGCGAACCCAATCGGTGGTTTTGGTAAAGGTGTAAACGAAGAAATCCAGGGAGGATGGTGCGAAGGCATTGAAGTTGACCATCAATGTTTTACCGGTATCGATCTCCGGGTGCTCCTTCAGCATGGTTCTGACACCAGCCAGTATTCCGGGTAACACGCTGGCATCGTCATAACGAATGCCAAGGGTTTCGTAGATGCGCCGATTAATCATCCGCGACGGGTTCTCCAACGCAATGGTCGCAAACAACGAATTGGGAATATAAAGCGGTCGCTGGTCAAAGGTACGAATTCGAGTCAGCCGCCAACCAATGTGTTCCACGGTGCCTTCTATCTCCCGATCTGGAGAGCGAATCCAGTCGCCAACCCGAAACGGCTTGTCCATATAGATCATCGCGCCACCAAAAAAATTGGCCAATAAATCCCGGGCAGCAAAACCAACCGCTATACCACCAACCCCGCCAAACGCCAGCACCCCGGAGATACTAATACCCATGGTTTGTAATACCACCAAACCGGCGGTGATAAACACCGCTGCGCGCAACAACTTGCTGAGCGCTCCCCAGGTGGTTTCATCAAGGGCTTCACCGGTATCCATATCAGGGTCGAGAATATTCACTTCAATCGCCCGAATTAATCGAAGCAAAAACCAGACTAACAATCCAATAACGCTCAAATCTCGAACCGGATCAAGGGCACTGGTCAAAACCAGATCGGTTTCAGCAGACAAAATCTGCAACGCCAGCAACAGCCCCAGTCCCCAAATTAACCAGGTTAACGGCCGCTGTAGGGCGTTTATTACCGCATCGTCCCAAGGTGTGCGGGTACGCTGAGCGCCAGTCAAAAATTTTTGAAAAGCTCGGCGCTGAATATAGCCGGCGATCAACATCACCAGTAGGATGATGAATACCTGCAGTACCCAGCTTTGATTACCGGCTAAGTAAGCTATTTGATTCCTAAGTTGGGCCAACATTTTCAATCTCAGTAATGGTCAATAAGTGATTTCTGTTGATGGGTCAGGTTAAATAATTCAACAACAAAACCGATGATGTTTTCGATCCGGCTAAATAGGCAGGGATTGCATAGAATATATCAAACGAATATCACTTCTTTGAATTAAGCCACACGGCGTCTTTCTTACCTGATGACCCATAAACCGACAAAACAGGGAATTCTGCTGGTCAATTTGGGCAGCCCAGCCTCAGCCACGGCAGCTGGTGTCGCCGATTGGCTCATTGAATTTTTAAGCGACCCCTACGTGGTCGAGCTACCACGGCTACTATGGCTACCCTTACTTAAATGGGTGATCGCCCCACGCCGCGCCCCGGTAGTCGCCCAGCTATATCAATCCATATGGTCTGATCAGGGTTCACCTTTGGTCGCCATTAGCCAGCGCCAGGCGCAGGCACTTGAGAAACATTGTTGCGATCAAGGTCATCAGACCAAAGTGGTCTCGGCGATGCGCTATGGCACTCCGTCGATTGCGGTAGAACTTGAACACCTGCGCCAACAATGTGACCAGGTGCAAATCATGCTGCAATATCCCCAGTTTGCTAACAGTACCAGCCTAAGCTCGCGCAGGCTGATCGAGCAGATTGTCGGCAATGACCCCTTAGTCACGATTACCGACAGTTACCCAGCCCACCCCAGCTATATTCAGGCACTAAAAACTACCATTGAGAGCCATTGGCAACTCCACGGCCGTGGAGACCATCTGTTGATCTCATTTCATGGTCTACCGGAGCGTTCTATACGCCGAGGCGATCCTTATCAGGACCACTGTGAGCAAACCACCGCAGCCTTGGTTGAAGCATTAAATTTAGAATCTGCTGACTACACGCTGAGTTATCAGTCCCGCTTTGGCCGCGCGCGCTGGATCGGACCATCAACAACCGATGTCACTGCCGAGCTGGCTAGCGGCGGCATTAAAAAACTCGATGTGGTCTGCCCAGGCTTTAGCGCCGACTGCCTGGAAACCCTGGAAGAGATTAGCGTTCAGCTCCAGGAGCAGTTTCTGGCTGACGGTGGCGAACAATTTCGCTATATTGCCGCCCTCAACGACTCACCCCCCTGGATCGAAGCGATGGCTGATATGCTTTTGCCACCGCCTTTGGAGCACTAAATTTTGACTGACACCATTAATCTCGATCCAGCCGAAACCGAGAAATTTAACCACCACGCCTCTCAATGGTGGGATCTTGAGGGTCCACTTCGCACCCTACATGAAATCAACCCGGTGCGAGTCGAATTCATCATGCAGCGGGCCAACCTAAGCGGTCAACAGCTGGTCGATGTTGGTTGTGGCGGTGGGGTACTTAGTGAAGCTCTAGCCCAAGAAGGCGCCAATGTGATTGGCATCGACCTGGCTGATCAGGCAATCGAAACCGCCCGATTACACGGACTAGAATCGGGCATAAATGTGGATTACCGGCTAACCGGTTCATGGCAACTAGCGGCTGAACTACCGGGTCAATTCGACCAGGTTACCTGTATGGAAATGCTCGAGCATGTGCCCGATCCAGCCTCTGTGGTTAGTGACTGTGCCGATTTGCTGAAACCTGGAGGCTGGGCGTTTTTTGGCACCCTCAACCGAACCCCGGCGGCCTTTACCCAGGCTATCGTCGCCGCTGAATACTTATTGCAGATACTGCCCCACGGCACCCACGATTACGCACGATTAATTCGACCATCTGAATTATCCCGATGGTGCCGACAAGCGGGACTTGAGGTGAAGCGGATTCGAGGCCTCGGCTACAACCCGTTGACCCACAGCGCCCGCCTTAAATCAGACACATCGGTCAACTACCTGTTAGCCGCACGTAAGGCCGGATAAAAAATAGTAAAACACCTATGGGCTCAGTTGACGCGGTCAATTAAAACCGGCAACCCGGCCAACCACTCGTCCTCTTAAGCCGCGGCGTCTCGCTGAGCAAATTTAAACAGTCGAAAAAAGTTGTCGCTGGTCGATTTCGACAGCTCATCAAACCCTTCGTGACGCAGTTCAGCAAGATAGCTAGCTACGTCATGCACATAAGCGGGTTGGTTGGTCTTTCCGCGCCAGGGCACCGGCGCAAGCCAGGGCGAATCTGTTTCCACTAACAGGGATCCGGTCGGTATCTGACGAGCCACCTGCTGCAGCGCTTTAGCACTCTTAAAGGTGACGATACCGGAGAACGAAATCATAAACCCCAGGTCCATCGCCCGTTGTGCAGAGACCATATCATCGACAAAACAGTGCATGACGCCGCCAACCTGATCAGCTTTCTCATTTTCGAGTAGCGTTAAGGTATCTTCAGCCGCATCGCGCATATGGATAATCAACGGTTTGCCAAGCTCCCTGGCAACACCGACGTGCAGCGCCATCTGCTGTTGCTGTTGCTGAGCGTTATCGCTACGAAAATAATCTAATCCGGTTTCACCAATAGCAACGACTTCATCGAAGCTGGCAAGCCCTAACAGTTGTTCGGCGCTAATCTGCTGTTCGGCCACCCCATTGGGATGAATACCCGCTGACGCAAATACATTGGGATGTTGGCTGGCAATCTCACGAACCCGCCCGACATTTTCAAGCCCAACGGATACACACAGAAAATGGCCAACATCACGCAGCCGCGCTTCAGCCAGCAGGTGATCGACCCCGCCTAATTCGGGGTCAATAAGGTCAAGGTGGCAATGGGAATCTACAAGCATGGATTTGGGGTTTCTTTAGTCAGCACCAGGGGAACCCTCGGGCCAAAACATTACATGGTGTGGGTAGGGCGATTACTTTTTAATGCGCCGGCGATGAGCGCTTCGATTTTATTGCGCACTTCACGGCTACCGTCTTCATCGGCTAATTGAATACCAATACCAGCGACCTTACCTCCCTGGGCACCCGCAGGTGTGATCCAGATAATCTTACCGGCCACAGGCATTTTTGCAGTCTCGCCCGGCAGGGTCAGTAACAGGAAAATTTCATCACCAAGGGCGTATTGTTTCTTGGTAGGAATAAACAGGCCACCGCGCTGGATATAGCTCATAAACGAACTATACAGCTGAGCTTTGTCCTTAAGCGCTAGCGACAATACCCCTGGGCGACCGCTACGACGTGGAGCAGGTTTTTTAACCGGTTCGGTTGTATCTACCGCTTGTTTTGGTTCGTTTTCAGACATTGGCCTTGCCAGCAGAGCAAGAATTCCTCCCACATCAATCTTTTATTCAATACAATTTTTTCGCTGCTCACATAGCGCCCAAGCAAATCTACCAATTGCCAAAGGCCGGCTAAGTTTACCCGCTCTTTCTGCACCCGCAAGTGTTTTCCCAGCGGCTCACCTCCGACGGAATCGAGTCCGGCGCAGCTTCCGATCAGCAGCCTTAACCAAATTTGCAGTCTGTTGGTCAAATCCGGTCGATCAAGCTTTTCCCAACGTCCCGCTATTTGAGCAACAGTGCCGGAACCACTGGCCAATTCAGACAAATGTTCTATTGGCTCCAACCAGGCTTTCAGCTCACC
>JAHRWJ010000195.1 GCA_019090185.1 Immundisolibacteraceae bacterium | reverse complement strand
CCGGTAACCGGCTCGAGGCGGATCAGGTGATTGATCTGGCGGCACCATTAATAGCCCGATTGCACCGTTTGGGAATCTGCCACGGTTGCCTCTATCCTAAACATCTGTTCTGGCGTTCGCCAGGGGTAGCCCGCAGTGGTGATATACGGGTAATTGACTGGGAGAAAGCCCGATTTTCTTTACGCAGGAAGCGTTCAAGATTACGGGACCTTGATTCCCTAAATCGTCATGCCCATGGTTGGTCATTGCGCCAACGGCTGCGGTTTCTAGCGGGTTATCTAGATAAACCCCTGGCAGATCCAGAAGTTCGAGTCTGGTGGCAGCAGCTGGTCCGTAAACTTCAGATCAAAGCAGCGTCGTGAGTAAAGCCGCTCCTTGCGGGGTAGATAGCTTACCCACCGAATGCCGACTTACCACCGGTGATCAGCCGTTGGTATTAACCAGGCTTTTACGCGAGCTACCAGGTCGACGCAGTACCTATTCGGGCCTGCTAGCCGATCAACCCATTGTGATCAAATTATTCGTCGATTCGGCGGCTGGTAAACGGGATTTTCGACGGGAGCGACATGGGGTCACCGCGCTAGCAGCGGCCCAGTTGCCTACACCATCAGTGGTCTATCTGGATCGAATGCAGACCGGTGAATGGTGTGTGGTAACCACCTTTTTGCCCGCCTGTGTGGATTTGGTCAAGTTATTGGGGGTCGATGCGCTGTCCCAGGAGGCAGAAGCTGAACAGGCGCGGGTCGGATTTGCACTCGGTGGCTGCTTGCGCCAATTGCATGACAGCGGCTTGATACACAAAGACGCCCATCTAGGCAATTTTCTCTACCAGGATGAACAGATCTGGTTAATCGACGGGGCCGAGGTCCAGGCCCTGGGTCGTTTTAGAGGTGATAGTCAGAAACTGGCTAACCTGGGGCTGTTGTTGGCCCAGATCCCGGTGAGTGCTGGCAAAATTGCGGAGCAAATTGTGAACGGTTATGGCCACCAATTTTCAGCCGAGCAGATCAGTCGGGCGATCAATCGCAGTCGACGCCGTCGAGAAGGCCGCTATTTGAAGAAAACTCTACGAACCTGTAGCGAATTTGTTGCTAAAAAGGTCCCTGGTCATGTGTGCATCATGCGTCGAGAATTGGTGGGCGATGAGCCGTTCGAGGCTCTATTGGCTGATTTAGACGGGGCCATTAGCAATGGCGAGTCGTTAAAGCGGGGTAACACAGCCACCTTAGCGAAAGTTACCCTAGGCAACCGTCTGCTGGTGGTCAAACGGTACAATGTAAAGTCTTGGCAGCATCGCTTACGGTTACTGCTGCGAGTCAGTCGGGCGGTTCGTAGTTGGCAAAATGGCTATCGATTACGCATGTGGGGGTTACAGACACCGCTCCCGCTGGCGCTGGTTGAGCATAAAAGCGGTTTACTATCCGGTACTGCCTATCTAATTTGTGAATATTCTGCCTTAACTGATTGTAAGGCTTATTGGCAGTGTCATCAGGACAGTGGCTTGTTAGCGCAAGCATTAGCTCAAATGATTGCTGGATTACAGGTCTTGGGTTTGAGTCATGGCGATATGAAAGTAGATAACATTAAATTTAATGGTGAGAGATTAGAATTGTTAGATCTGGACAGCTTACAACGTTGGAATAGTCGCAGTCGCCTGCTGCGGGCAATAGCCCAAGATGTGGAACGGCTATTACGCAACTGGGCTGATACGCCTGCCTATGTGGCGCAATTGCAGGTCGATATTGGATTGGCGCTTGGTCAGTTGAAGCAGCCATCCGGCTTTACCCAGCGATGAATATATTGGGGTTATCGGGTGCGGTCGGCCATGACTGTTCTGCGGCGATATTGGTTGATGGAAAATTAATAGCAGCAGCCGAAGAAGAACGTTTTCTGCGCGATAAGCACGCCAAGGGTAAACAGCCGCTAGAGGCGACCCGATATTGTCTGGCAGAGGCCGGATTGCGGCCTGATCAAATTGATATTATTGCTTACCCTTATGCCGGAATCCCCCTGACGTCACCCGCGCGTTGGCATTACGCCAAGCGTCACTGGTATGCGCCTGATCGGGCTTTACAGGCCATTTTTGCCGGCAATCGTCGTTATCATCGTAATGTGGGCGAGGCCCAGGAGATGCTGTTGGCGTTGGGGTTTGATCTTCAGTCCACTAAATTTGTACCGGTAGAGCATCACCTGGCGCACGCCAGCAGCGCCTACCACCTGAGTGGCTTCAACGAGAAAACCGCTATTCTCGGCGTCGATGGTCGTGGCGAGTACGCAAGTACTTTTTTCGGCTACGGCGAGAACGGTGTCATCCACAAAATTAAGGAATTTTACGAGCCAGATTCGATCGGTGGCCTGTATGGGGCGATCACTGAGTTTCTAGGTTTTGAAATGCTCGATGGTGAATTCAAAGTCATGGGCATGGCACCCTATGGCAACCCAAAGCGTTTTGACTTTTCCCGCTTAATTAAACGTTGGCCGGGTGGGTTCAGAGTCGATAACCACTTGGTTAATACCGTTGGATTACGGCGTTATAAGGATGACCGAAAAGGGTATTTCTTTGGTCAGAGCCTGATTGACTGGCTGGGCCCGATGCGTGACGGTGATGAGATAGATGATCCCTATGTGGATTATGCCGCCTCCGTACAAGCGCTACTTGAAGAGGTCGTTTTAGAGCTTATCGACTATTACCTGGGGGATGTTTTACGAGAGACTGGAAAACTTGCCTACGCCGGGGGTGTCGCCCTCAATGTAAAACTAAATCAAAAAATCATCGCCCGGTCTGATGTCAAAGAACTGTTTGTACAACCTGCATCTGGTGATGCCGGCACCGCGCTAGGTGCGGCTACCTTTGTCGCTCAGCAACATCAAGAGACTATTCAACCGTTACAGCATGTTTACCTGGGGCCGGCATTTACCAACGTAGATTGCATTGCTGCCTGTGAACAGCATGAAAACAGTCCAGCCTGGGTAAAACTTGACGACGCCGTCGCCAAAGCAGCGGATTTGCTGGCCGATGGTAATCCGCTGGCCTGGTTTCAGGGTCGCATGGAGTTTGGGCCAAGGGCGTTGGGTAATCGCAGTATTTTAGGCAGCCCAACCGAATCGGGCGTCGCCGACCGCATTAACGCGCAGATAAAATACCGAGAACGCTGGCGGCCTTTCTGCCCTTCAATCTCGGACAAAATTGCCGCAGACATCATGCAGACCGACCATCCGTCGCCCTACATGACCTTTACCTTTGATGTCGGAGAGGAGTGGAAAGCGCGAATTCCTGAAGTCGTTCACGAAGATGGCACCGCCCGGGTACAGGTAGTGACCGCAGAGAGTAACCCGCGGTACCACCGGCTGCTTGATGCGATGGAGCAGCGTACGGGTAATGCGGTGTTGTTGAATACCTCCCTAAATCGCCGCGGTGAACCGATGGTTTGCTCTCCCGAGGATGCCCTGAATATGTTTTATGG
>JAHRWJ010000194.1 GCA_019090185.1 Immundisolibacteraceae bacterium | reverse complement strand
TACAAACGCTTTTTGGCCGATGTGGTGCTCGAAGATGGCACCGAAGTGGTCGCCCATTGCCCCAACACCGGCCGCATGACCAGCTGCTGGCAACCGAATGTGCCGGTGCAACTGAGCCACAGCGATAACCCAAAACGAAAACTTGCCTGGACGCTAGAACGCATCGACATGGGCCAGGGCTGGATTGGCGTACATACCGGGCGAGTTAACCATGTGATTGCCGAGGCGATCGGCCAAAATAAAATCGCCTCCCTGACCAATTACAGCTCCGTGCGTCAGGAAGTTACTTATCCCATTGCGCAGCATCGCTCCCGGATTGACGTTTTCCTCAGTGATACGGCTGATGAGAACCCAACCGAGCGGTCAAAAACCGATACCTGGGTAGAGATTAAAAACGCCACCCTGCTGGTCGGTGATCAAATTCAGTTTCCAGACGCCCCTACCGAGCGCGGCCGCAAACATCTGGATGTGCTCGCAGATGCGGTCACCAGAGACCAGCGCGGGGTCCTGCTGTTTGCCATCAACCGCGCTGAGGGCAACCTGTTCACCCCGGCCGATGACATCGATCCGGCCTATGGCAAACGATTGCGAGAAGTTATCAGCGCTGGGGTGGAGGTGATCGCGGTCAGGCTCAACCACTACCAACAGTCGATTGAGGTCGCCGATGAGGTCAGTATCGAGCTTTAGTTTCGAACCAGCAGGGCACACTTAAACTGAAGCGCCGCCAACTTATTTCCAACCTTCAACTCCGGCCATCGCCCAACCTTTAACCCTGGCCATCGCCCAACCTTTCAAGCTGAGATACAATGCGCGCCGCAATTAGAAAGAACACCCGCAAAATCAGCATCACGCCGATAACTATCGATCTATTTAAACCGTTGAGATCATTTACGTGACACCGATAAATAAACAGCAGCAGGACGACTTTCTTCACGACTTTCAGGATCGCCAGGCCACCGCCGAGCGCATGCTGCCGATCATCGGCCACCTGTTTCGTAAACATGGCATCACCCTGTCAATCTACGGCCGCTCGGTTAACGACGTTTCCGCGGCTGACCTGCTCAAAGCCCACCGCTTTATTGGCCAGCATGAAACCACCAAGGTCACCGAGCGCGATAGCTTTCCGGTATTGCAAGCGATTGTTGAACTTGAACCCGGTGCCGCCCGGATAGACCTGGGCAAGCTCACCGTCGCCTACATGAAATCCGGCAAAACCGAGACCCCGGAAGATTTCGTTAACCAGCAGATGGCTGGCCGCTCGGAATTGCTCAACAAAGCTCAGCCCGTCCACCAGGATGTGGTGCTTTACGGTTTTGGCCGAATCGGTCGATTACTGGCCCGGGAACTAGCTCAAAACGTCGGTAGCGGTAAAGGCCTGCGGCTGCGGGCAATTGTGGTGCGCAAACCCCGCGGCGACGCCAATGACCTGGAAAAACGTGCCAGCCTGCTGCGCCGTGACTCGGTTCACGGCCCATTTAATGGCACCATTTCGGTTGATCACGACAGCAACTCCATCATCGCCAACGGCAATATCATCACTGTGCTTTACGCCAATAGCCCGGATGACCTCGACTACAAGGCGCTGGGTATTCACCAGCCGTTGGTTGTCGATAACACCGGCATCTGGCGTGACAAACAAGCCCTGCAGAAACATCTCGACGGGGGTGCTGGCAAGGTGCTGCTGACCGCACCGGGCAAAGGCGATATGAAAAATATAGTCTTCGGTGTTAATGAAAACATGATGGCCGATGATGACAAAATCCTCTCCGCGGCTAGCTGTACCACCAACGCCATTACCCCGGTTTTAAAAGTTATTAATGATCGTTTTGGGGTTGAAGCTGGCCATATTGAGAGTGTCCACTCCTACACCAATGACCAGAACCTGATCGATAACTATCACGAAGCCGATCGCCGTGGCCGCAGCGCCCCATTGAATATGGTACTCACGGAAACCGGTGCCGCCAAAGCAGTTTCCAAAGCGCTACCAGAACTCGAAGGCAAACTCACCGGCAACGCCATTCGGGTGCCCACGCCCAATGTGTCGATGGCCATTATCAACCTGACACTGCTTAACGGCACCGACAAACAGGGACTCAACAGCATCCTTGATGAGGCCGCCATGAGCTCGCCCCTGCAGGATCAGATCGATTATATGACCAGCACCGAACTGGTCTCCAGCGACCTGGTGGGTAGCCGCCATGCGGGTGTGGTTGATTCCCAGGCGACTATTGTCAACGGCAAACATTGCGTGGTTTATGTCTGGTACGACAACGAATATGGCTATAGCTTTCAGGTGCTGAGAATGATGCAGGCGATGGCCGGGCAGGTGTTACCGGTGTTTCCGACCTAGCAACCTTAATTTGAGCCGTTGTTATTAAGGCAGCCTATGACCGACCTGATTCGCCCGCTTGCAGCCCACTGCATTACTTTTGCCAACGAGAAAGGCGGCACCGGTAAATCTACCCTGGCAGTGCATCTGCTCATTTCACTGCAGGCCGCCGGCTATCGGGTGGCCGGGGTCGATCTGGATTTTCGCCAGCGCACCCTGAGTCGCTATGTCGAAAACCGCCAACAGCACCATCCCCATCTGCCAACCGTTGAGGTACTGGTGCCGGGCCTTTCAGAACTTGAAAGCCGCACTGCGGCCGCTGAGGAAGATCAAGACCTGTTACGCCAGAGTCTCGATCAGCTCGCTCAGAACCACCAGTTCATCATCATCGACTCTCCCGGCAGCGATTCACCCCGCAGCCGTCTGGCGATGTCGCTGGCCAATACCCTGGTGACCCCGCTCAACGACAGTTTTGTCGACCTGGACCTGCTTGGCCGGGTCAACCCCGAAAGCAACAAGGTCGACAAACTGAGCTTTTTCTCAGAAACCATCTGGCAGGCGCGTCAACAGCGGGCATTGGCAAAACTACCCGCGCTGGAATGGTTTGTCACCCGGAACCGACTCACCCAACTCGACGCCCGCAACAAGCGCCGGGTCAATTCGGCGCTCGAAGAGCTGCAGAAACGGGCTGCCTGCCGCTATATTTCCGGCCTTTCAGAACGGGTTATTTACCGGGAGTTATTTCCACAGGGATTAACCCTGGTGGACCTTGGTCAAACCAGACAGGGCGATCAGCGGCCTGCTAAAAATTTGCCCAAGCTGACCACCTCTCACCTTGCGGCCCGCCAGGAATTGCGAAATTTCATCCAGGCGCTAGAACTCCCCCAGAATTAACACGCCGACTAGATCTAGAACACTCACCGGGGCCAGAACCCTGGCTATAGTTGAGCAGAAGCGGTGGCGATAAGCTGGCTGTTTTTATTGCGTAACGGCTGATTACCAGCCGCCAGTAATCGGGATTTATTCGCTAATTCAATTGCCTGCTGCCACTGTCCCGCAGCCAACCGCACCTGCGCCAACTCATGCCACAGATAGGGATCATTAGGAGCCATCCGCAGTGCCCGCTCCAGGGTTGCCGCAGCCCGGCTGATATCGCCATTGGCAAGCTGCTTGCGGGCACTGGCCAGTAACAGCTGTCCCGCCTCTACATGAGTCACCGTTGGCGCTTTCACCGGTGCAGAGACAGTCGGTTTGGGCAAGGTTTCAGCCTCAAAAGGCGGCAGCGGCGCAGGCCGGGTAATCGGCGGTAAAGCAGCCCGGTTATCGGGCTGGCCGATTAGGCCGTAATCCACACTGCAGCCACTTAACAGCACCATAGCCAGCCCTGTTGCGAATAACAGGCCGGAACGCACCCGTGGCAGACCCGGTAATAATTGATCCATCAACCATCCTTCAGAAAACATTAATAACTGACTATTTTGCACTGCTCGGTGACTACCTGCCCGAAATATGAACTACTAGAAATATCGGCTACTAATCATAGGGCCAGGGTATTTTATCCAGCAGCCATTTCAACGGGTTAGCCACTGGCTTAGGCCGATCAGGATTCGCCAACCCGCCCCTGTGAACACCCGTGCTCTGTTCACAGGGCCGCATACCAGCAGGTTCAAACCCTCTCACCGCTGGCACACCAGAGCCGCCCCGACAGCTAACCCCCTGGGGCAGCGCAATGGCCGCGCCACCGGGCTCTGCCTGCAACCAGCTTAACTGGGCACCGCCAGGGTCATTGGCCAACAATGGCAACTGCCCCATCACCTCGCCCCAGATCGGTAGCGCAGCCGTGGAACCAAGCAGGTCAGCGGGTTGATTATCGTCCCGCCCCACCCAGGTAACCGCGGCCAGGTTACCGCTGAAGCCTGCCAGCCAGCTATCGCGGCCATCATCGGTAGTACCGGTTTTAGCGGCAATGTTCACCGCTGGGGCTATGTAACGCTTTAGCCCTCTGGCTGTGCCGCGACGACCCACCTCCTGCAGGGCCAGCTGTAGCAGCTGCACGGCCGCCGGATCAAGCCGCTGCTCCAGCTGCAGTGGATAGCGATTCAGGGTTTTACCATCGACATCTGTTACCGACAAAATCGCCCGTTGGGGGGTATAAAAACCGCCTGCAGCAATGGTCAGATAGAGCTGGTTTAGCTCCAGCGGGCTCATACCGATAGCGCCCAGCAGCAGGGCTGGTTGTTGATTAATGGGCCGGGTTAAGCCGAGTTGGCGCAGGGTTTCCACCACTTCAGGCAGTCCTAAATCCAGCCCCAGGCGCACGGTCGGCACGTTTAAAGAACGCAGCAAACTATCCAAAAGCGACACCTCACCCCGAAATTTGCGGTCGTAATTCTGCGGCTGCCAGGGCTGCTCACCAACCCGGTCAAGGCGAATAGGTTGATCCAACAGCGTAGTGCTGAGATGGTATCTCGCCGGCTGCGATAAAGCGCTGAGATAGACAGCCGGTTTCACTAAAGAGCCAATCGAACGGCTGGCGTCCAGGGCTCGATTAAAGTTGTTATTACGCGGGTTTCTACCCCCCACCAGAGCCAGTATTTCACTATTGGCAACTTCGGCGACAACCATCGCACCCTGCAACTGATCGCCATGTCCGGTTCGGTCCGCCTGCTGTTGTAGCCGTGCTTGCAACACCTGCTCAGTAACCTCCTGCACCACCGGGTCGAGGGTGGCAAAAATACGCAGCCCCTCGCTAAGCAGCACCTGATCCGGGTAATCTCGGCGCAACTGACGCCGCACCAGATCCAGAAAGGCAGGATAACGAGACAGACCAACCCCAGTTTTATCGACTACCCCAAGCGGCCTGGCCTGCAGCCGTTTCAGCTCACCCAGTTCCAGCACACCCTGGTCTGCCATCACCTTAAGCACCAAATTGCGCCGGGATTTGGCCCGCTGGGGGCGTTTACGGGGGTGATAACCCGTCGGGGCTTTGACCATGCCCGCCAGCAGCGCCAGTTGATCAGTGCTCAGTTCGTTTAATGGCCGACCAAAAAATAGCTGACTACCCTGGGCAAAGCCATGCACCGCCCGACGCCCAGCCTGGCCCAGAAACACCTCGTTGATGTAGGCCTCAAGAATCTCATCTTTACTGAAATGTAGTTCCAGCAGCAGGGCCATGACCGCTTCGTTGAGCTTACGACTCAACGAGCGCTCGGCGGTAAGGTAGAAGTTTTTAACCAGCTGCTGGGTCAGGGTACTGCCGCCCTGAACCGCCTTTAGCGCCCGAATATCGGCCCAGATAGCCCTTGCTATCGCTTTTGGCGACACGCCGTGATGTTGATAAAAATCCCGATCTTCCATCACGATCAGGGCATCAATCAGGGCTTTGGGCACCTGATCAATCGGCACTAGCAGACGATCTTCGTTGCTGTGCGGGTAGAAACTACCGATCAACAGTGGCTCTAACCGCAGCAGATCTAGCGGCGCTCCGCTGCCACTGTCGGTTATTTTCTGCACCCGGGTGAGGTGATTCGGTTGACCGGAAGAGCCCAAACCAAAGTCGACCATCGCCCGGCGCGCTGGCTCAACACCATCAGCAAATTGAAAACCCCGGCTATGCAGCTCAACCCGGGTTGCGGAGGCTGCAAAACTGCCGGGCCCTGCCGGCATATCACCCCGCCGATAACCCTGCGCTAACAGGGTTGCAACCAGCTGAGGCTGGCTGCTGTTTACACCAACGTATATCTCTAACGGACGGGCATAGACGCGGGCCGGCAAGGCCCAACGTTTACCGGCAAATTTTTGCTGAACAACAAAATCGAGGTAGCCGACATAAATCGCACCGCAACCGGCCAGCAGTAACAACAGCCACCGCAACCAACGCCTTCTGGTCGGCGCGCTGGGTTGCGGTCGTGCTGGTTTTTTCCTGCGGACAGGCTGCTGCCTTTTCGCCGATGGTTTCCTGGGGGGCTTTTTTTTAGGTGGCATCCAGCAATAACAGTGCTTTAGTCAGTGGCAAAAAATTAGCCTTACCGCCTGCCCAGCGCCTTAATCGATGCTAACGAGTTCAACTTCAAAAAGCAGGACCTGGTCAGGACCAATGCTCGGTGGCCCCTGTTTGCCGTAAGCCAGCTCTGCGGGAATGGTGAACTGGTACTGCTCACCAACTTTCATCAGCTGCAACCCTTCCTGCCATCCCCGGATTACCTTGGAGACAGCAAATGAGGCGGGCTGACCGCGGTCGTATGAACTATCAAATTCTGTACCGTCAATCAGGCTGCCGCGATAGTGCACCGTGACCCGATCTTCAACCTTGGGAGAGAGCCCTTCGGTGACTGCTTTAGTAACCGAGTACTGCAATCCGGAATCCGTCTCCATGACGCCTTCGGTTACCCGATTTTTAGCCAGATAATCCTGACCACTCTGTGCATTCATCTTAGATTTCTGGTTTTCCAGATCGAGCTGCTGCTGGCGATAATCCTGCATTGCCTGCATCTGTTCTGCGGGTGTCACTCTGGCCAGGCCCGCCATGGCATCACCGATAGCGCCATTGAGAATCTCCACATCAACCGCGAGCTGGTCACGCATCAGGCTGGTACCGATCTGATAACCGATGGCATAGCTGAACTTGCCCTCAGGAGTCGTCAGCGGATCTACATCCATAGCTGACTCTGGCTCGCCAATGACGGCAGTTGTTGAACTAACCAGCAGGACAGCAGCGAATAGACGACGCAATTGCATAGAATTCTCCAAATAGGGTTTCGATAGTAGATTTTAAAGCGGGATTTCAGTAGGCTAATTTTTGAATAACCGCTCAAATACAAAGTTCTGAGTAAAGGCCAGTATTTAAACGAGCAGTTTGCTTACCCAGGCGATTCAAACCTTTAACCCAAGGGCGTGGAGCATATCACGATCCGATTTTGGGGGATTCTGAAAAACCCCCGGTAAGCCGAACAAACCCCTAACAGCCAAACAGGAGTTTTTAGAATGTTTGATCCCGAACTATTTATCGCCGAATGTCAGGCAGCCCTGTCAACCAACGATCCACAACAGGTTGTATTACGCCTGGTTCGTAAGGCGATGACGGATGTTGAAGGGGTGAAAAAAGCCCTCGGGGTTGGTGAAGGGGCACTATTCCAACCCCTGTTTCGCTCACCAGAATTAACCATCGCCAATATGTGTGCGGCCCCTGGCTCTACCAGCCCAATCCACAACCACTGCATGTGGGGTGTCATCGGCGTCTACCAAGGGCAGGAAGATAACAACCTCTACGAGCGCAACGGTGACGAGCTGAATAAGGTGGAAACCAGAAGCTTGAAAGCCGGCGAAAGCTGGGCAATGCCAGTCAACCTGATTCACGCGATCAACAACCCCAAAGGGCACTATAACGCTGCCCTGCATATCTACGGTGGTGATCTTGTAGAGCTACCGGGGCGGAGTCTCTGGAATCCGGAGTCAGATGTTGAAGAAGCCTATGACATTCGCCAGGTGCTAGCTTATACCGAACAGCTTAGCCAATAACCAGCCTCGGTTGCCATCGTTAAAGGGGCGGCGGCTGGTAACCATTTTCGGCCAAAAATGTACCTCTTTGCCTCAGCTGAGCATCGTTATTATCGACGCCGGTACCGTCAACCCAGCGGTTAAAGAAATTGTGCAGCGCGCAGACTGTTATGGCGCTGTGCAGCGCATCATCACTCCAACCGGCGGCGCGCACCCGGTCTGCATCGTCAAGGGTGATTCGGCTCGGCGTTTGGGTTAATTTTTTTACATAATGCAGTAACGGTTTGAAGTTAGCGTCAATAGCCGCGCTATCGATGTCCTCAAGTAGTGCTGCCATTAAAT
>JAHRWJ010000193.1 GCA_019090185.1 Immundisolibacteraceae bacterium | reverse complement strand
TTTTCGACCGCAGTGGCTACCTGGGGTGCTGTGGTGTGGCCGCTTAAGACGACAAGCAGGGTAGCGTCACAAGCAGCAGCAACCTGCTCGGGTGGAATGTTGCGAGCATTGGCCCGGTTGACCGGTGAGGTGTCGAACACGATGGTTTGAAATTGCTGTTGCCATTGTTTAATACATGCGCTTAAGCCACCGGGTTTGCGCAGTTGGGCGATCAATGCTCGCTGATCTGGGGCGACCACCCCGGTGATTGCCAGTTGTTGGTCGTCGGTGGTCACCAACTGGGGTGGGGTTAATTGAGCTTGGGTGATACCGGCATTGGTTGCCGAGGTCTCTAAGGCAGACTGCAGCGCCGGGCGATACAGATTGAAATCCACCAACAGGGTCGAGTTACCGGCAAGTAGGCAGCGCTCTACCAGTGCCAGCGCAACCGAGGTACAGCCCTCTTTCGAGTTGGCGCTGGTAATCGCGACTGAACGGCTATTACTGGCTTGAATTTGAACAAATATCCTTTCAATTTCAAGGTTTTGTGCCGGTATATTGATCATAATTGCCCCATCATGGTTGCCAGCGAGAACAGCTCAAAAACATCCCGTAAACCGACTCGAATTTTTGCAATATTACTTTCACGTCTATCGGGCACGTAAACCGTGTCACCGGCTCGCAGTACCGGTAACGCAGTGAAGTCAGCGTTGCGACTAAAACTAAGGAGATCGAAACTGCGGGCCTGATCACGACAGCAGGAGAGGTTGATCACGGTGATTTTCTGCGCATAGGCATTGGTGGTTGGGCCTCCTGCTTCGGCGAGTAGATCCAACAGGGTCATGGAATCATCGAATCGATAGCGCCCGGGACGGTTGATGGCACCCAATACACGAACCATTTTTTCTTTCGGCTGATCGAGCCAGATACGGTTTTTTTCTGGCACGTAGACTGTGTCGCCAGTGCGCACGTTTGGTAGCAGCTGCTCATCACCGGTTTCAAAGTAAAGCGCTAGGTTGAGTTTGCTAACCTGGGCTTGGTCGCCGTCGCGGTGGGTAACCCGAATATTGTGAATGTCAGCACTTCCGGTTGGGCCGTCAGCGGCAGCCAGAATGTCGAGGAAGTGCATGGCGTTGGTGAACATATAGCGCCCCGGCGCGCCGACCTGACCAAACACATAAATTGATTTTTCCGACGCCTGACGTACCCATTGCGATTTGTTGTTGGCTGGATCTCGCGGCAGGTCGTGAATACGCACCGTTGAGCCGGCCCGTATTTCGGGTAATTGCAGATCGCTGGCGCCACTTTTGATAAAGGCATCGAGATCAAAAAGGGTGGTTTTGCTGCGGTTTTCAGTGATTGGTGTGACCACCTCAATCGAACTGGTATCGGCTCGCGAGGTTGGCCCGCCAACATGAGCGAGTAAATCCAGCAGCGACATCTCATTAGACCATTCGATGCGGCCGGGCCTAACCACTTCACCGATCACACGAACCGCCCGATCTGGGGCGACCATCAGCCAGGACTTTTCGTTCATGTCTGATTTTTCGGGCACGAAAATCGCGTCACCGGGGGAGATGGTCGGTGGTTGGCTTTCAAGGGTGCCTTCGGTGTAAGCGGCCAGGTCGAATTTAACCACCTCGCCATTGGCCTTTATTAAGCGGATTTGCCGAGATTCTGCATAGCGGGTAGGGCCACCGGCATTGGCCAGAATATCCATGAAGGTGGCGTTACCCTGGCCTTCAAAAGCACCAGGATGGGCGACCTCTCCCATCACGTAGACCGTGTTTGCGCCAGATTTGATCTGCTCTTCCTGTTGCGGCACAAACACGGTGGCACCGGCCAGAATAGGGGGTAGCAGTTTTTCGTCGCCGCTGTCGAGATAGTGGGTGAGGTTAAACAGAGTGGGCTTGCCGGCGCTGATGACGCGAATTTGTTCAACGCTGGCATAGCGGGTGACGCCGCCGGCTCGCATCAGCAAGTCAACCAGACTCATCGACGTGCGAAACGAGAAGCTGCCAGGGCTATTAACCTCGCCGAACACCTTGATCGCTAACCGATTAGCCGCTGCATCGCCTGAGTCGGCAATGGTTGCCGGATCAAATTCTATTTCGACGTTACCGGTCATCGGTGATGCAGGTACAAACAATCGGTCAAGTGACTGCAACGCCGGTAGGTGGTTAAGGTCTCCACTATCAAGATATTTTTTGTAATCAAACAGCAGGCTAACCTGATCACGGACACGACTTAGTTGGTTTAACTGCGCGCCATTACGGATACCGCCGGCGGCATGCAGGGCCATCTGCACGGTAGCGTCCGCCGGTAGGGTGAATTCTCCAGGGTTCTGAACGTAACCCTGTACCCGGATCAGCATCTGTTTTTTAAACAGGTAAACCCGTAGGTTATCCAGGTCGCGAAACATCTGACCTAGTTGGTCAACAACTTCCTGTTTTAATTGGGCCTCAGAAAGACCGGCAACCGGAATGGGTCCAGCCTCTGGTAACAATAGCCGACCCTGGCGATCGACCGTAATCGGGTCTGTCAAACTGGCTTCGCCGGGCAGAAACACGGTAATTTGATCACCGGCCTGAATCAGGTAATCCTCGGCCAGCAATGGCGTTGCAAAAAGCAGTAGCAGTGACCACATAATGAACGGACGAGTCATGATGGCAACTCCTGAAGTGGTTGTTGGGATGACCGATTAATGGCGTCGATTTGGCGTTCTAAGGCATTAAGCAGGCGGCGCTGTATTTGCAGGTCAAGGCCCGCATCTTCATGGAGCCCACCGGCCATCTGCCGAGCAATACGGGTTTGCAGTAGAGTAGCTTGAACAACGGTGGCTGGAAAGTAGAGCTCAGCGCCTTCAAGAATGAGAATGTCCAGATGACGCCGGGCGAGTTCCAGTTCAAAAAACTGGCCATGCTCTGGACCCAGTGGCTGACTGGGTAGCGTCGGGCCAGTTTGTTCCAACCGATGCTCAGCCATGCCGCCGCGACCCGCTAGCGGCCATTGGACACAACCAGATAGCAGCAGCCCCATAGCGGCGCAGAGCCAGAGTCGGTGAGCCGTATTGATGCGCTTAAAAAACACTATTGATCGGCCCCGGTCAGTTCGCTGGAATCTTCCATCGATACGGGCAGCGCCTGATCAATTCGTAGTAATCGCATCAGCTCCTGGGGCTGACCACAGACATGGGTCAGATGCAGGGAGCGGCCTTGGCAGGTTAACCGTTTGTAAAGAAAAACGATCACGCCAATACCTGAAGAGTCGAGAAAACTAACCCGGCTAAAATCAAGCTCGATCGTCAGACTTTGCTGCTGGCTAACCAGTTGCTCTAATTGTGGCCGCAAGCTTGCACAGCCGAGGGCGTCCATCTCTCCATCTAGCGAGACAACTAGGGTTTGATCACTATTTTCCGGGTAACTTAGCTTCATTTTTTGCTCCATGTTCACTGGATAGCAAACAGTAGAGCAGGAGCTGTGCCAACTTGACGGTATAGAATTAAGTCAATATAAAACAACCAGTTGCTGGTGTTGTTGTCGGCTAAAGGCGATAGAGGGGACTGGCATAGCCGCTGGTTTTGCAATATGAGAACTATTTTGCAAAACCAACTATCGCTTGACGATCAGGCGATCTCCGAGTGGGTCAGAGTCGTTAATAAGTAGATTATTGGCGGGGCGGAGGCGGGGCTGAAAAGGTGAAATGACTGCCTGGCAGCAGGTGTGCCAGGCAGCCGGTTTGGTGCTTTAAATAGAGTTGCAACTATCTGCTGGTTACATCGGTGGGGACATCATCATCTTGTGGCCCCAGTCGCTGAGCTCTGAGTAGCGCACGACCTCCCAGTTATCATCGTCAACGATGACCCCGCCCCAGCCAAATTCACAGGCAAACCCAGATGGGGTTTGCATGTAGAAGGAGGTCATCTGATCGTTGGGGTGATGACCCATGCCCATGCGAATAGGCACTTCAGCGGCCATGCAGCGATCTAGTGCCAGGCCGACGTCGTTGAGGTCGTTGACCTGGAGCATCATGTGGTCGATATTTTGTGGAATAGGGGCTTCGGCGACAGCAATCGAGTGATGGCGACCGCTGGCAACGTGGTAAAAAGTTGCGTCGAGCACCGGACCGCCGGGAGCAATTTCACCCTTGATGTAATCGCTAACAGTGAACTCCAGGGTCTGCTGATAAAAATTGTTGGTTTTGACACCATCTTTAGCAATCACCACCAGATGACCCGCACCGAGTTCATTGGCAACGAAACCGTTGGCGACCACTGGCGAGCTAAACCGTTTGCTTAAGGCGACCACGCTTGGGCTGTAGTAAAACTCGTGACGCCAGCCGTCCGGATCGAGGCAGCTGTAAAGTTTATCAACCCGGCGCAGGGAGGTTGTGACCTCATCTGCGGCGGTGACTTCAACACCACGGCCACGTAATTTTTCGACATAGGCCTCTAGCTGCGGTTCGGTGTCAAACTCCCAGCCGAGCGCTTGCAGGTCGTCGCTGCCATCTTCGACGAGCAGAAAACGCTGCTCGTAGTCATCTATCCGCAAACCCAGGCTATCGCTATTGCGAATGCCCACCTGGGTACCAAGAATATTGACCGCAAAGTCCTCCCATTTGGCGAGGTCGGATACGCCAAAAATGAAGTAGCCAAGTGAAGAAATCGGTGAATAACCAGCCATGCTGTGGTGCTCCTGAGTTACTTGCTCGTGCTAAAAGTTTTTGTTCGGTGCGAATTATATCGCTTTACCCTGACCGCAACAGTGCTACCAGTGACGATCTTTAAAGCCAACGATGACTTCGCCAATTGCGGCCGGGTGAGATTGGGGAATCATGTGACCGGCGCCAGGTATTTCAACCAGTTCTGCCTGACTTATCTGCTCGGCCAGTAGCTCGGCAACTGCCCGCGCAGGTTGGGGTGAGCGTTCTCCCCGGATCACAGTCACCGGAATATCTAGGGCATCGAAGGTGCTCATGGTGCTGGTGAAACGGTCGAGACCACGCAGCTCATCACCGACCTTGGCCATGGTGGGAATAATCACCTGTTTATGTTTGTCGGGCATCTGTTGCCATTGGGCATCACCGATCCAGAAACCCATGAAAATGTCTGCGGCAGCGGACAAATCACCTGCCTCGATACAGGCAGTACAGTTGTCGCCAACTGCCTGTATTGCCAGCCATTGATCCGCGTAGCGGCTGTTTTT
>JAHRWJ010000192.1 GCA_019090185.1 Immundisolibacteraceae bacterium | reverse complement strand
TAATCTTAAAATTTCATTGTGAAGGGGCAATGTAATGGTCAGGGTATTTAAGCACTATGTTCCAAGGTCACTCATGTGGCTCGGCGTCGGAGAATCCTTAGTACTTGCCAGCTCCTGCTACATAGCGCTATCACTTGCACTAAGTGATCTCTTACACACTTCGATCACAGCAACCACCCTAACCCCCTATATAGCGGGTTTCGTCACCATCATGTTGCTCAGCTTGTTCGCATCTGGACTCTATCAGTTAAAACTGGCTAACAACCTACCGCGCACAATGATTCGCCTTTCAGCTGGCGTGCTCGGCGGAACCTTGCTCATCGCCATGATGGCGCAACTTCTGCCTACCGAGGTGCTCACAACAGCCGTTATCGGTAGGTCAATCACCATCGCTCTATTGGGTCTCGTCGGAACACGGCTTGTTTTTTATAGCCTATGCGATGCACCAGCGCTACAGCGCCAGGTTTTGGTTATCGGCTCTGGAATACAAGCAAAACAGCTCGATTTCGACGTGCAATCAGGGCTTCTCAAGGGCGTTAATTTGCGTGGATTCGTCCCTATTGAGAATCAAAAAACATCGATAATCCATCAACAAAACCTCATCATTCCTGAAACAGACATCCTCGGACTGGTTGCTGAACTCGATATAGATGAAATTGTTATTGCCTTAGATGACCGTCGCGGCGTGCTGCCAGCGGAGCAAATCTTAGCCTGCAAAATGCGGGGCACCCGAGTCACCGCTTTGCTTGATTTTCTAGAAAGACACACAGGGGCGATAGCGGTAGATTCACTCAACCCCAGCGCCATGATATTTAGCGACGGATACTCTGGCGCTGCACTGGGCAACTGGAAAAAACGCACCTTTGATTTGGTCATCAGCACACTATTATTAATCACGGCACTACCTGTGCTGACGATCACCACACTGGCGATATGGATAGAGAGTGGCGGCAAGGCACCGATCCTTTACCGACAACAACGAGTAGGCAAGTACGGCAAACAATTTTCGGTTCTAAAATTTCGTAGCATGCGCACTGATGCAGAAAAAAATGGCGCACAATGGGCTGCCGCTGAAGACCTGCGAATCACTACAGTCGGCCGTTTTATTCGCCAAACCCGAATAGATGAACTACCCCAACTTTTGAACGTGTTCAAAGGAGAGATGAGCTTTGTGGGTCCCCGCCCTGAACGCCCTGAATTCGTCGCCGACTTAAAAAAATCTGTACCGTTTTATGACATTCGCCATAACACACTGCCAGGTATCACTGGCTGGGCACAGGTCTGCTATCCCTACGGTGCTTCGGTCGATGACGCCAGACGTAAATTACAATATGACCTTTACTACATGAAAAACCACAGCCTATTTCTAGACCTGACCATCTTATTTCAAACCGTCCAGGTCTGTATCTGGCGTCAGGGCGCCCGATAACAACCAGCCGTTTTTAAAAACAATATTTGACCAAAAAATCGATTAACACCACCCACTAAATCAGCTTCTGCTATTTGTCCATCATCCAAGATGGGTTGATAACTCCAGCCCCTTCCTCATACTAATAAGCATCTGTTCCAATGGAACTCGCATTTATCTCAATAACCAGTTACGCCAGCGCCGCGCTAATCAATAGCGTGCTGCTGCTGCTGCTGCTAACCAGCTGGCGTGGGCGGCTGCAAGGCGGTTTATTGGCGATAGCAGTTCTATTAACGGTCATCAGCAATGTCGCTAACATTTTTCCAGCCTACTCAGATGCACTTCGAACCTCTGATGTTTTCGCGCTCGAAAGCCTCAAACAGGCTGCCTGGGCCCTATTTTTTGCCCGCCTGATAACGATTCGTGACAACACATCGACTCAAACCTTGTGGCGACTTTCAATTGCAGCCATTATCGTGTTTTTCGGTCTGTCTACCGGACTCATTTTTTTCAACCAAGACCACACCTTGGGCACCGGACACTTACTTCCATTAGCGCCATTAATAATTGGCTCCACCTTCTTAATCTGGCAAATTGAGCAGGTCTATCGCAACAGCAACGCCTCCGACCGATGGGCCATTAAATACCTTTGCCTTGGCGTTGGTGGCGCCATCACATTTGACATAATTCTGTTTATCGACGGTTTACTTTTCAACCAGATAAACTCGGCTATTTGGGCAGCTCGAGGCTTTATCCAGGCTATTGCGGCTCCGCTCATTGCCATTTCGGCAACCCGCAATCCCACCTGGGACGTCAAAGTCTTTGTCTCCCGTAGCGTGGTCTTTTTTAGCGGCTCCCTGGTTGCAATCGGAAGCTATCTGCTGCTCGTCGCTCTAGCAGGGTATTTCCTCAAAATATTTGGTGGCAACTGGGGGGAAACCCTACAGATAACGCTTATATTTGCCGCCGCACTAACTCTAGCAATCATTCTTAACTCAGTACATTTACGAGGTCAGGCAAAACAGTTTATCGCTCGCCACTTTTACCGAAATAAATATGAATACCGGGACGAATGGTTGCACTTAACTCAACGCCTGTCAGATCCAGCCATATCCTCACCCCAACAAGAGGCGCTCTCGGCGATTAGAGATTTGCTAAGCAGCCCTAGGGGCGCGCTCTGGTCACCAAACAGCGCTGGCCATTGGCGCCAGACCTGTCGCTGGGAATGGCCAAACGACAACACAACTTTCCAACTCAATGATGAAGCTATAAAGCAGTTACAACAACAAGATAAACTCCTTGACCTTAGCGCTTCAGAAATTACATTTTTACCCTCGGCCTTGTCCCAAGGCCAGCAGCCGTGGCTACTAATACCTTTAACAAATCAGGGCAATCTAGAGGCCATTATTCAACTCGGTAAATCACCATCACAATCAACTCAACTGGACTGGGAGGATAACGCGCTGGTGTCAGCCGCTTCTTACCAGGTCGCAGCCTATCTAGCATTCCATCGAACAATCGACCG
>JAHRWJ010000191.1 GCA_019090185.1 Immundisolibacteraceae bacterium | reverse complement strand
GCCGATGAATTTGCTGCACCGGCAGGTTGCGCTCGCTAATCAGCGCATTGACCGAATCGAGTAGGTCAACCCCATCATGGGGGCGCAGCCGAAGCACGCGGCTATCAGCGTCGTGGGGGTCGGTTGCGGCATCGACACCGGCCACACCAGCGAGGCCGCTAAGCGCCTGTTGCAGCGCATCAGCCTGGGCGGCGCCGGTGACAAGCTCTATGGTGTTATGGCCTTCCGCCCGGGTCATCAATTCGGTGGGGGTGCCATCGGCCAGCAGGCGGCCGCGGGCAATGATCAGTGCCCGACTACAAACCGCATCGACCTCTTCGAGGATATGGGTGGAGATGATGATCGCCTTTTCACTGGCAATATCTTTTATGAGTTTGCGAACCTGGTGTTTCTGGTTCGGGTCGAGCCCATCGGTGGGTTCATCGAGAACCAGTACGGATGGATCATGCAGTATTGCCTGAGCCAGGCCGACTCGGCGTTTAAAACCCTTAGAGAGGGTTTCGATGGTTTGATAACGGACTTCTTCGAGTTCCAGCCGTTCAATAGCCGCATCGATCCGCTGGTTAATTTCGCCGCCGCGATAGCCGCGCACCTGAGCGATGAAGCCCAAAAAGCGCTGGGTGGTCATGTCGCCATACATGGGCGCACCTTCAGGCAGGTAACCGATTTTCTGTTTTACCTGCTTGGGGCTGGATTCGATATTTAACCCACACACCTCGATCTGACCCGCAGTTGGGGCCAGGAAGCCGGTGATCATTTTCATGGTGGTGGATTTTCCGGCCCCATTGGGGCCGAGGAAGCCAACCACTTCGCCGGGTGCGACCTTGAAACTAAGATCATCTACGGCGGTAAATTCGCCAAACTTGCGGGTGAGGTTACTCACCGAGACCATGGCTTGCACGGACTTCTCTCCCCAATTTTACGGCACGCCCTGCGCTGGTAACTCTGCCCCGCTGGATAGCGCCTGGGTAGCAGTTAGACCGGCTCAGGTATCGTCCCGAGTTAATCGTAATTGTATTTTTTCAATCTTTATCAGGCCTGGCGCAGCCAAGTGAGTGGCTAACAACCGGTGTTATTAGCGCAAATGAGTATGCCAGCACAGATAAGTTTGATTCATTATTGGCCAGAGGTATGAGCTACCCCTGGCGGCAGGTTTGGATTATTCACAGGAATAAAAGTTCAGCGCAATGGCTGAGAACAAAAATAGTGCTTATCGGGTGAATTTAACTTTGGTGAATCTAACTCAGACAAATTTAGCGATTGCGTTGCCCGGAGCTAGATCGGCTTGGCGAGCGACTTGAGCTGGGTCGGGATTTTTGGCCTGATCGGCCATTAGCGCCATCGGTTCGAGACCGGCCTGATGAGTCTGACCGCCGCGATCGTTCAGCAGAACCTGGGGAGCGCGCGGCTGAATCGCCCATGCGCCGCCTTATCTGTTCCCGCTGACCCTGGTCGAGGTTCTGCCAGCGACGACGTAACGTCTGACGTTGGTCCGAGGACATGGATTTAAACTTCTCAGCCCGGTCACGAATGCGTTGTTGGGACTCTTTGGAGAGTCCCTTGAAGCGTTGATGATTGTCGCGAATTTTCTGGCGCTGCTGTTCCGGCAGGTCGCGCCATTTATCCATGCGGTGTTGCATCTGGCCCCGCTGTTCGGGTGATAGTGACTGCCAGCGCTGCAAGCCCCGCAATATCTGCTGTTGTTTCTGTTGAGGCATTTGATCCCATTGCGGGGCCATGGCGCCAAGCAATTTGTGCTGATCGCTGTCGAGGTCGCTCCACTGGGTGCGAGGCCGGCGCTGTTTCTGTTGAGTAGAGAGATCCTGATGTTGGCGGCCAACTCGCTGTTCAGGGTGATCCTGGGGCTGTAATCTCAGGTCAGGCTCCTGGGCGGCTAGCGGTAGCCAGCTGATCAGCAGGAATAGCACGCTAAGGTGTCTCATGGGGTCCCCCCAGTGTCGCTCGTGGGGTCGGCAGAAAGTTGATCCAGCTGTTGCAACTGCTCTAACCAGTGCTGGTTGTCAGGCTGCCATTCACCGAGAAACTGCAGCAGTTCCAGCGAGGGTGAAGCAGCAGTTTTTTGTCTGATATTGGCAGGCTTAGCACTGTCCGCACCGACAGGGTCAGTGGTACCGGTAGGTTCTGCCCTGCTGCTTGTCGCGGCGCTGAGCAGGGTTATCGCCATGACAACATCCTTAGCCTGCCACGCCACTATCAGCACCCTCTTCGAGCCAGAAATAGAATTCCAGTTCGGTAAACATAGCTGGCTCTTCGGGGCCAGATAATAGTTCGATATCGGTTATCTGGGCGGCCTGCCACTGCTGGGGGGCAGCGCGGTTTGAGGATGGGTCAGGTCTTAAAGTGAAAACCAGGGCGAATGCGAATAGGGCAATGGGGGCAATGGTTTTGATATTGATGGTAGGCACCAGACGCCGCATGGCTGCGACTGGGCCAGCCTGGCGCTGGTCATAAGCGGCCAGCGCGGTTTCTCGGCCGCGACGGATACGCGATAGCGTCGCGCTGTGGATCGGCTGTTGGTCAAGTTCTGTGTTGATTTGCTGCAATAATGCGTCGTTCAGCAGGTCGTTATCGATGGGTTCGTCGGGGTGGCCGGTTTTGGTGGGTGTCGGCGGTTTCATTTAGCCATTCTCCTGCTGGTACTCTGCCAGTAGGTTGCGCAGCCGGGTCAGTGCTCTGGAGAGGTGGGTTTTGACACTGCCCTGGCCGCACTCCATTGCTATAGCGGTTTCAGCCACGGAGAGGCCTTGCCAATTACGCAATAAAAATGCCTGGCGTTGGCGCAGCGGCAGCTGGCGTAGGGCCTGATTGATCGCACTGCCGATCTGGTCGCCGCTGAGTTGCTGCTCTGGGCCTGGTTGGCTGGTGTCTTGTAGCTGTGCCAACGGATCTTGGTCTGGTTCGCCGTCGTCAATTTTTAACCAGCTTCGAAACCGGTTGCGCACCGTTTGACGTCGTTGCCAGTCGATCATGCAGTTTTGCAATATGCGGTGGAACAGCGGCGGCCATTCTGATGGGGCTCTGTGACTATATTTGCGCACGAATCGCAGCATGGTCTCCTGAACCAGGTCTGCCGCATCGGCGTGGTTGCGGGTCGAAAAAGCGGCAAATTTTAAGGCTCGTTGCTCCTGCTGTTGAAAAAAAAGTTCCAGGCGCTGACGATTGTCATCACTCACGGCGGTGGGTGTCGCATTGATTGAGTTGTGGATTGCATCGGTTCGGCCACTAACCGCATAACTAATGCCCGGCATAGACACTGGAACGCTCCTCAACGAATAGAATAACGGCGGACGGCGATTGGTGAATGCTAGTGCAGTAAACTTGGTTTCGGGCAGCCATCATATAACGCCTGTTGTCTGGTAGGTTATGGTTGGAGCAAGTTGCTTTAACCATAACAATGAACGTGGGCCTTGATCAGCGCCCGAAAAGACCGATAGCAATCGTAAGAGGTCGAAAATCAGAGGATGATTTGTTTTACTGAACCAAACCTTTACCGGTTTGATTAAGATCTCTTCGCCTGGACACAGTTATATGAGCCGGTCTAGGTGGTTAACGTACCAAGGAGCTTTTTCGTTGACAGCAAGTAGGAAGATTTCAACAGATAAAAACAGTGATGACCAGAGCGACCAGCCCCGAGTGGCTGCGGTGCAGATGGTCTCGGTAGCCGATGTGGAGCAGAACCTGAAAGCTGCCGCCGACCTGATTGCTAGTGCGGTGGCAACCGGTGCTAAGATTGTGGTGTTGCCGGAGAATTTTGCGGTGCTTTCGGCGGACGCTCAGGCCAAGGTTAAGGTGGCTGAGCCAGAGGATGGCGGACCCATGCAGCAGTTTTTGGCTGATCAGGCCCGTCAGCACGGTATTTATCTGGTCGGTGGCACTATTCCGCTGCAGGCCGAGCAGTCCGGCAAGGTACGAGCGGCCTGTTTAACTTATGGTCCCGATGGTAGTTTGCAGGGTCGCTATGACAAGGTTCATCTGTTTGATGTTGCCCTGAGCGGGGGCAATGAGTCTTATAACGAGTCTGCGACCATTGAAGGCGGTGATCGAACCTGCGTCATAGATACACCGTGGGGCAAACTTGGCATTGCTATTTGCTATGACATCCGATTTCCCGAGCTATTTCGTCACCTGATGAAGCAGCAGGTCAACATGATTGCGCTGCCTTCTGCGTTTACAGCCACCACCGGCAGGGCCCACTGGGAAATTCTGGTGCGGGCGCGGGCGATAGAAAACCAATGTTTTTTGATTGCCCCAGACCAGGCGTCAGGTCGAGACAGTAAACGGCCTACCTGGGGCCACAGCATGGTGGTCTCACCCTGGGGCGAGGTGCTGGCTGAACTTGAAGAACAGGGCAGTGGTGTGGCCACAACCGAGATTGATCTGCAGGGTCAGGAGCAACTCCGTAACCGATTTCCGGCACTACAACATTGCCGAGTGCTCTAAACCAATGAGAGGGGTTCAACAGTCATGATGCTCAACAACCCATTAAGTGGTTGGATTATCCGCTGGCTTACCAAGGAGGAGCCCCGTCAACAGCCTGCTCCCTGTGACTTTGAACGTATTTGTCACGAAATTCATCCCGGTGATGTGCTGTTGATTGAAGGTCGCAGCAGGGTTTCAGAGGTAATCCGAGTTATCACCCAGAGCCCCTGGTCCCATTCGGTGCTTTATCTGGGGCGACTCCACGACATCGAAAACGAGGCGGTTAGAGAGCGAATCAGCCGACTCTATGACGGTGAGCCATCTGATCCATTAATTCTGGAGGCGATGCTCGGTGAGGGGGTGATAGTCTGCTCTCTGGATAAGTACTATCAGGATCATATTCGCATCTGTCGTCCCCGTGGGCTGACTTTTGTCGATAAACAAATGGTGGTTAATCAGGCGATTTCAGAGGTAGGCAAGGGCTATAACTTACGGCAATTGCTCGATCTGGGGCGTTTTCTATTCCCCTGGAGTTTTCTGCCTCGGCGCTGGCGCTCGGTACTGTTTCAGCACAACGTCCAGGAAACCACCAAAACGGTCTGTTCAACGGTTATCTCTAACGCATTTTCCACCGTTAGTTTCCCGATTTTGCCAACCATCAGTCTTGATGGTGAAACCGGTTTGCGGATGTTTCAACTTGACCCCCGGTTATCGGTGCCACGGGATTTCGATTACTCGCCCTATTTCGATATCATCAAATATCCATTGGTACCGATTGATGAGAGCGGTTTTTACCGTGACCTGCCCTGGGCCAACCAGGATGAAGAGCCGGATGAGCAACAGAGCCAGCCGGAAGAGACGCAAGAACCGCCTGCATGGACCGGAGAGTCGGGACGCTAATAGCAGCGGATTAATTAGCGGGTTTGTGAAAATTTATCGGAGTAGCAGCGATGGCCAATTTAACCAATCTACCCAATCAAGCAGACCTGAGTGATTTGTTTCAACTCTACCCAGAAACGGCTAGCCTGGCGCTGCCGCTAGCGCAGCAGATATTGCGCGGGCCGTCACCGCTGTCGGTAGTGCAGCGAGAAACTCTGTTTGCTTATGGCTCTGGTTTGAACGCCTGTCATTACTGTTACGGTGCCCATACCGCGGCGGCTGGTGC
>JAHRWJ010000190.1 GCA_019090185.1 Immundisolibacteraceae bacterium | reverse complement strand
GCCAGCGAGCTGACGAGTTTGTTGAACTGTTTGATCTGGCCTTTATCAAGCCCAAGACCAAACGCTAGCTTGCGAGCCTGATAGGGCTGTAAGCCAACCATTGGATCAATAATTGCCTGGAGGATTTTCTCTGGGCTATTCTCGGCGACTTCTTCGATGTCCATTCCACCTTCGGTGGAGGCCATGAAAATCACCCGTTGGGCGGCGCGATCGACAACCGCACCCAGGTACAGCTCGCGGGCGATATCGCTAACTTCTTCAACCAGCACGGAATTGACCGGTTGGCCATTTTCGTCGGTCTGGAAGGTAACCAGGTTGGTGCCCAGCATCGCCTTAGCGGTCTCTTCAACTTCAGCTTTACTGTCAACTAACTTAACACCGCCAGCCTTGCCACGGCCGCCAGCGTGAACCTGGGCCTTAACGACCCAGCGATCTCCGCCGATCAGGCTGGCTGCTTCGCCCGCCGCTGATGGGGTCGATGCGACAGACCCTTGTGGCACCGAAATGCCGTAGTCGGCAAACAGCTGTTTTGCCTGGTATTCATGCAAATTCATGGTTTATCGCCTTTAATAGTCTGAATGCTAAAGCGGATTGATCGCATCGTCATTGATGCCAAATAATAATTTTTCTGATTAACTGCAAGCTACTTGCCCATTGAAGCCATCAGCAATGGTTACTCTGGAACCCCAACCATTAGATGTGCAATGCTCTTTTATCGACCGCCAGGGCGGCTTCATGAAGGGCTTCACTGAGGGTCGGGTGGGCATGAATAGTGCGAGCCAGGTCTTCTGCGCTGGCATCGAACTCCATAGCGACGACCGCCTCACTAATCATCTCTGACACATAGGGTCCGATCATGTGTACACCGAGAATGCGATCACTGCTTGCCTCGGTAAGCACTTTGACAAACCCCTGCCCCTCTTCCATTGCCCGGGCCCGGCCGCTGGCAGCGAACGGAAATGATCCGGCGCGATATTCTACACCTTCTGCCCGCAAAGCTTGTTCGGTTTTTCCAACCCAGGCAATTTCTGGCCAGGTGTAGATCACCCAAGGCACACAGCGGTAGTCGCGGTGAATGCCAGCTTCACCGGCAATCAGCTCTGCCACCATCACCCCATCTTCGGACGCGCGGTGGGCCAGCATGGGGCCGGCAACCACATCACCGATGGCGTAAACCCCAGGTAAAGAGGTTAGGAATTGATCATTAACCTCAATGAATCCACGCTCATCCAGCTTAAGGCCAGCGTTTTCAGCACCGAGACCACCGGTGTTGGGCCGGCGGCCCACAGCAACAATTAAGCGGTCAAATTCCGCTTTTTCACTGCCCTCTGCGGTTTCGTAAGTAACAGTGACACCTTTTTTGGATACTTTGGTGCCAGTTACCCGAGCGCCAAGTCGAATATCAATGCCCTGGCTCTTGATTGCCTTGGCAGCTTCTTTGGCAATTTGGTCATCCGCAGCAGCAAGAAAATCAGGCAATGCCTCTAGCACGGTCACCTCTGATCCCAGCCGACGCCAGACGCTGCCCAGCTCCAGGCCAATTACGCCGGCGCCGATGACGCCTAGTCGCTTGGGGACCTCACTGAATTCCAGCGCGCCACTGTTATCAACGATGCGGTCGCCGTCGGTTTTGGCGACCGGGATGTTAATGGGTTCTGAACCGGTAGCGATGATGATGTTTTCAGCGCTAACCGTTTGCTGGCTACCGTCATGGGCAGTGATGGCCACCTTGCCATCGCCGAGCAGTTCGGCCGAGCCTTCGATACGGGTGATCTTGTTTTTTTTGAACAGTCCAGCGATGCCGCCAGTGAGCTGTTTAACAATTTTATCTTTACGAGCCACCATGGTGGGTACGTCAACAGTGACCTCGCCAACCGTAATGCCGTGGGCTTTAAATTGATGTTGGGCTCGGTGTACCTGCTCAGAAGAGTCCAGTAGTGCTTTCGAGGGGATGCAGCCCACATTCAGGCAGGTGCCGCCCAGGGTTGATTTGCCCTCGGCACCAATCCATCGGTCTACGCAGGCCACGGTCTGGCCAAGTTGTGCTGCCCGAATCGCGGCCACATAGCCGCCAGGGCCGGCACCGATTACCAGGGTTTGATAACTATCCATCGTTATAAATTCCTTAGTTGTCGGCTGATTTAGAGTTGCAGCAGCATGCGAGCGGGATCTTCTAGTGCCTCTTTAATGGCGACCAGAAAAGAGACTGCTTCGCGGCCATCAATAATGCGGTGGTCGTACGAAAGGGCTAAATACATGATCGGTCTGATGACAATTTCTCCATTTACCACCACTGCCCGCTCAACGATATTGTGCATGCCCAGGATGGCGCTCTGGGGTGGGTTGAGAATGGGTGTAGAGAGCATGGAGCCGAAAATACCGCCATTGGTGATGGTGAAGGTGCCGCCAGTTAGATCGTCAACCCCCAGTTTGTTATTTTGAGCAAGCCCACCGAGCTCGCGAATTTTCTTTTCGGTATCAGCGAATGACATTAAATCAGCATCGCGCATGATTGGCACGACCAGCCCTCGGGGTGAACTCACGGCCACGCCGATATCGTAAAAACCGTTATAGACGATGTCGCTGCCATCAATTGATGCATTGACCAGCGGGAATTTTTTTAGCGCATCAACGGTGGCACGAACGAAGAAGGACATGAATCCGAGCCGGGTGTCGTGGTGCTGCTCAAATTGATCTTTAAATTTGGATCGCATCTGCATCACCGGCTGCATATCGATTTCATTAAATGTCGTGAGTATGGCGGCACCCTGCTGGGCTTCCAGGAGTCGCTGGGCGATGCGTTGGCGGATCCGGGTCATCGGCACCCGTTGCTGTTCTCGGCCACGTTTATCGGTGGGAATGGCCGCCGGCGATGGCGT
>JAHRWJ010000189.1 GCA_019090185.1 Immundisolibacteraceae bacterium | reverse complement strand
ACGTAGCATCACCATCCTTGCCGGCCATCACCACTTCGGTTGCCTCTTCGCCGATTTTTTTCAAAATTTTATCAACGCCACCCGCGTAGAGGGAAGCGACGTAGGATTGCTTCGGATCAGCCTGTTTACGAGCCTCAAGCACTGCTGCCAGCTCTGTCAGCACGTCACTCACAAGAAATCCCTGGTTAATTTTTTCATATCACTGCTCTTAATTTGCTTGGCTCTGCTTGGAACACTTCTACCGACCTTAAAGCTCATCACCTTTATTCGGCCCATATAACTCTTCGGGGGAGCGCAGCACCTCATCAGTAGAGTGCCAAATTTTATCGCCATCCAGGCGTCGATAAAAGCAACTCTCGCGCCCAGTATGACAGGCAATTCCACCTTCCTGCTCCACCGACAGCAGCAGTGTATCGCCATCGCAATCAAGACGTATGGCCTCAATTTTCTGGCGATTACCGGAAGTTTCACCTTTTCGCCACAACTGACCCCGAGAACGGGACCAATAAACCGCATAACCACCTTCAACACTCAGCTGCAATGATTCCCGGTTCATCCAGGCCATCATTAACACCCGGCCACTGGCCCGATCCTGGGAAATTGCCGGCAACAATCCGTCACTGTTCCAGGTTACCTGCTCTATCCACTGACCCGGCTCACTCATGGTAATTGCCTGACCACAATTCCAGCATCAGCCATCGCCTGCTTTGCCTGGTCGATACCGTAATGGCCAAAATGGAAAATACTGGCCGCCAACACCGCATCGGCACCGCCTTCGCGCACACCATCAACCAGATGTGCCAGCTCACCAACCCCCCCTGATGCGATCACCGGAATGGTCACGGCCTCGGCAACCGCGCGAGTCAGGGCAAGATCAAAACCTTCTCGAGTACCGTCCCGATCCATACTAGTCAGCAATATCTCTCCAGCACCCAACTCTGCCATCTTTTGTACCCACTCGATCGCATCCAGACCAGTAGCGTTACGCCCGCCATGGGTGAAAACCTGCCAACGATGATCACCGGTCTGCTTGGCATCAACCGCCACAACAATACACTGTGAACCAAAATGTTCCGCCGCTTCACGGACAAATTCGGGGCGATTCACCGCGGCAGTATTAATAGACACTTTATCGGCGCCAGCATTCAACATTCGACGAATATCGGCCAGCTCGCGGATACCACCGCCGACGGTTAATGGAATAAATACCTGTTCGGCGACATGTTCGACCATATGAACAATGGTCTCTCGGTCGTCGGAACTGGCGGTTATATCCAGAAACACTATTTCATCTGCGCCCTCATCTGAGTAACGCCGGGCGACTTCAACCGGATCACCCGCATCACGGATATCAACAAACTGCACACCCTTGACGACCCGGCCAGCATCAACATCCAGACAGGGAACAATACGTTTACAGAGCGGCATTAATCAGGAACCGCCATCCGTCAGCTCAGCAGCCCGAACCATCGCCGCCTTAAAATCTAACGTGCCTTCGTAAATGGCCCGGCCAATGATAACGCCCTGCAAGCCCTCTTCTTCGACCGCACAGAGGGATTCGATATCACTCATATTAGTGACGCCACCAGAGGCGAAAACCGGAATGGTGACAGCACTGGCCAACTCAACCGTAGATTCCAGGTTCAAACCCTGCATCATGCCGTCGCGACCGATATCAGTGAAGATGATCGCTTCAACCCCATCCTGCTCAAAGTGTTTAGCCATATCGACCACGTCGTGGTGCGACAGCTTCGACCAACCATCGGTGGCTACTTTGCCATTACGGGCATCAAGACCAACAATGATGTGACCGGGAAACTCGACACAGACATCACCGACAAAGTGGGGCGCATTGACCGCTTTGGTGCCCAAAATCACATACCGGACTCCAGCTTCGAGGTAGGTCTCTATGGTGTCCTCATCACGGATGCCGCCGCCGATCTGAATATCCATATCGGGCAGGGCTTCGACGACTTCATGAATCACACCTGCGTTTTCCGGCTTACCACTGGTCGCACCGTCTAAATCAACCATGTGCAGACGCCGAGCACCGGCGTCATACCAGCGCTGGGCAACCTCGACCGGATTGTCAGAAAACACGGTGACATCATTCATCTCGCCCTGACGCAAACGCACGCATTTGCCATCTTTCAGGTCGATTGCCGGAATCAAAAGCATCACTACCTCTCCATCGAACCATTAACTAAGAAACACCAGGAAACTCGTGAACTCATGTTCAGAGTTTGATAACTACCATTTACCACGCTCAGGTTCCGTCCCAAGCTAGAAAATTTTTCAACAGCTGCAAGCCATCTCGATGACTTTTTTCCGGATGAAACTGCACCGCAAAAATATTGTCGATAGCCACAGCCGCACTAAATTCAATTTGGCCATATTGGCAGCCGCCACTTTGATGCGCTGAATTGGCCACCTGGCCATAATAACTATGCACAAAATAAAACCAGGAGTGATCATCAATACCCTGCCACAGGGGATGATCAACCGTTTGGTTAACCTGATTCCAGCCCATCTGAGGAATTTTTGCCGGCATATCACCATCGACCATTGCTGCCGGAAAACGTCGCACCTGGCCAGGTACCAGACCTAACCCGGCCACGCCACCGCCTTCCTCACTTTGATCAAATAGAGCCTGCAGTCCGAGGCAGATCCCCAGCACTGGTTTGTTCTGCAATAACCCAGGCAACGCTTCTGCCAGGCCGTGGGCCTGAAGATGGGTAAAGCAGCTATCTATCGCACCTTGACCAGGAAAGACCAACCGGTCTGCTGCCCGCAGCTGCCGCAAATCATCGGTAACCAACACCCGATCCGCTCCGGCACTCTCCAGCGCTTTGGCCACTGAGCGCAAATTGCCCATGCCGTAATCAATTACCGCGACCGTCACCTTACACCCTCAACAATATTCACCATGGTCTCGGTTTACAGCGTTCCCTTTGTAGACGGCACCGATTCTGGCGCACGCGGGTCTACCGTCAACGCAGCCCTGAGTGCACGGCCAAACGCTTTGAATAGTGTCTCGGCAATATGATGGCTGTTAGCGCCACGTAGGTTGTCGATGTGGAGCGTGACCAAACTGTGGTTAACAAAGCCCTGGAAAAATTCAACCACCAGCTCGAGGTCGAATTCACCAACGGTTTTAGTCGGAAAATCGGCTTTAAAAATCAGCCCTGGACGACCCGAAAGATCAATGACAACCCTGGACAGCGCTTCATCAAGCGGCACGTAAGCATGACCATAACGCAGAATGCCGGTTTTATCGCCTAGCGCCTTTAGCAGCGCCTGACCTAAGGTAATACCGACATCTTCTACGGTGTGATGACCATCAATCTCAAGGTCACCCTGGGCTTTAATGGTCAGGTCAATCAAACCGTGACGCGCTATCTGGTCAAGCATGTGATCCAGAAAAGGCAGGCCGGTATCGAGCTGCGATTTGCCGGTACCGTCGAGATTGACACTAACCTGGATTTGCGTTTCCCGAGTAGATCGGTCAACAGCTGCTGTTCTTTGGAGGCCGCTCATGTTTAATCAGTTCTGAATGGATAGTGTGGGTTTGGGGAAATCAAATCATTATTTGATCTCAATACTGACCACTATAACAAGCCCGGTCAGCGAAGGTTAAACAGTTAATGCAATTAGTTCTGCCGGATCAACCCGGCCGGCGATAACGGGCAGCCGCTGCATGGCTGGCTAGCCCTTCAGCATCGGCCATCACCCCAGCTATTTCACCTAACTCAGCAGCGCCCCGTTGGCTAGCTCGAATCACACTGGTACGTTTCTGAAAATCATAGACCCCTAACGCCGAACTGAATCGAGCGGTACCCGATGTCGGCAATACATGATTTGGACCCGCGCAGTAATCACCCAGAGACTCTGAGCTATAACGACCAACAAAGATCGCGCCCGCATGGCGAATTTTTGGTAACAATGAATCTGGATCTTCAATGCAAAGCTGCAAATGCTCAGGCGCAATGCGGTTCGCTAGCAGCGCTGCCTGATCCAGGTCTTCAACTTTGATCAAAGCACCATGATCTCGAAGCGCCGCGGTGATGATGTCGGCTCTTTCTTGTAACGGTAGTAGTTTCTGGATTGCCGCTTCCACCGCTTGCAGATGCTCGCCGTCAGCAGTTATCAAAATCACCTGAGCAATCTCGTCATGCTCGGCCTGCGAAAACAGGTCCATTGCCACCCAATCGGGGTCGGTAGTAGCATCACTGATAATCAGAATTTCTGACGGCCCAGCAATCATATCGATACCGACCTGGCCAAAAAGCAGCTGTTTAGCCGCTGCCACGTAACGATTTCCGGGGCCGACAATTTTATCGACTGCCGGCACCGATTGGGTGCCAATCGCCAACGCAGCAACTGCCTGAGCGCCGCCAATCGCATAGACCTCATCAACGCCGGCGATCGCCGCAGCACCGAGCACAACTTCATTGATGACGCCGTCCGGCGTTGGGCTCACCATGACTATTTTTTCGACCCCAGCGACTTTGGCTGGAATCACGTTCATCAGCACCGTTGACGGATAGGCCGCCTTACCCCCAGGCACATAAACCCCGATACATTCCAACGGCGTAATCCGCTGACCTAGCTGATTACCCAGGCTATCGGTAAATTGCCACGATTCGCTAAGCTGGTGCTGGTGATACGCTTTTATACGCTGAGCCGCCTGCTCCAACGCACGGCGCAACTCTGCGTCCATGCTCTGCAGCGCCTGATCGATACGATCAGTTGAAATCTTAAGTTCTGTTGGGTTTTCGACCGTAAACCGATCAAATTGGGCGGTGTAATTGACCAGCGCCTGATCACCATCGAGGCGAATTCTCTCGATCACATCAGCGGCTACCGCTAGCGCTTGCTGATCACCCGCACCTCGATCGGCTAGCAGATCATTTAGCTGGGTTTCAAATTCAACATCACTGCTGGCTAATACCGAAATGGTTGCCATGCTCAAGCTTCCAGATGGTCACGCAGCTGGGTGATCATCTCGGTCACCTGCTGGTGTCTCATTTTCATAGCGGCTTTGTTAACAATAAGACGCGAACTTACCTCAAGCACGGTCTCGGTTGCTTCCAGCCCATTAGCCCTAAGGGTGTTACCAGTCTCAACCAGGTCAACAATAAAATCCGCCAGCCCGACAAGTGGCGCCAGCTCCATCGAACCGTAAAGCTTAACCACCTCGACCTGGACACCCTGACGAGCAAAATAATCACGGGCGATGTTGACGTATTTGGTCGCAACCCGTGGTCGAGCGGTCAATCCGGGCTGATAACCTTTTGGCGTTGCTACCATCAATCGACAGCGGGATATCTGCAAATCCAGCGGCTCATAGAAACTCTCGCCACCATATTCCACCAGCACATCTTTACCCACCACACCCAGGTCTGCCGCACCATATTCAACGAAAGTCGGTACGTCAGTCGCCCGAATGATAATGAATTGAACATCGTCCCGAGTGGTATCCAGAACCAACTTCCGACTTGCCTGCTCACCGGGCAGTAACTCGATACCGATCGCTTTGAACAGCGGTAAGGTCTGCTCAAGAATGCGCCCTTTGGAGAGCGCAATTCGTAACGGTCGGGGCAGTGATGGGTTCACGCCGCGCTCCGGTCTAGTACACGCTTAATGTTGGCACCGAGTAGCTGGAGCTTTTCTTCAATACATTCATAGCCACGATCAATATGGTAAATCCGGCTGATGTGGGTTTCCCCACGGGCAACCAGCCCCGCCAGCACCAAACAAGCCGACGCCCGTAAATCGGTGGCCATCACCGGCGCGCCCTGCAAACCTGGCACCCCGTTGATCAACGCTGTATTACCCTCCAGTTCAATGTCGCTGCCCAACCTGAGCAGCTCCTGGACATGCATAAACCGGTTCTCGAACACCGATTCAACCACCCGGCTGGAGCCATCAGCAATGGCATTTAAAACCATAAACTGGGCCTGCATGTCGGTCGGCATTGCTGGATAAGGGGCAGTATGAAGATTTACCGCTTTAGGTCGACGGCCACCCATATCTAACTCAATCCAGTCTTCACCGGTGGTGATCTCAGCACCGGCTTCCTCAAGCTTTTGCAACACCACTTCTAACAATTT
>JAHRWJ010000188.1 GCA_019090185.1 Immundisolibacteraceae bacterium | reverse complement strand
CCTGCAACATTTTGGCATCGTCGCACTCTACCCAGCGCGCGGTGGAGACCGCCACCGGTTCGAACTCACAGATAACCCCATACTCGTCTTTGAGTCGGTAAGCAGCCACTTCAAACTGCAACACGCCAACAACACCGAGGATCAGGTCATTACTAATTAATGGCTTATAAAGCTGGGTTGCACCTTCCTCTGCTAGCTGCTCCAACCCCTTCAACAGGGCCTTCATTTTCAACGGATCTTTAAGCCGCGCGCGCCGAAATAACTCGGGTGCAAAATTGGGTATACCCTGAAACTTAAGCACCTCACCTTCGCTAAAAGTGTCACCAATACGAATCGTCCCGTGATTGTGCAGGCCAATAATGTCCCCTGGAAAAGCCTCCTCGGCGTGCTCCCGAGCACCGGCTAAAAAAGTAATCGCATTAGATACCGCCGTATCTCGCTGCAGCCGCACATGACGCATTTTCATGCCCCGACGGTACTGGCCTGAACAGATCCGCATAAAAGCGATGCGGTCGCGATGAGCCGGATCCATGTTGGCCTGTATTTTAAAAACAAAACCACTAAATTTAGCTTCATCGGCTTTTACCTTACGCTCCACCGCCTGCCGGGCGAGCGGCCCCGGTGCGGAATCAACGATCGCATCGAGAAAGGTCTGCACACCAAAATTATTGATTGCCGAGCCAAAATAAACCGGGGTCTGCTGACCCGCAAGATAGGCGTCAGCATCAAATTCAGGACAGGCCCCTTTCACCAGCTCAACCTCTTCCCGGTACTCTTCTATTTCATCGGCATCCATCACTGCTAACAGACGTGGGTCATCCAGCCCCTTGAGCACCTCGGCACCTTCGGTTGAGGAATTCTGACCATCGAACAGGTGAACCTCGTCTCGCTGCAGGTGATAGATCCCCTTAAACCGTTTACCCATACCGATTGGCCAGGTAATAGGCGCGGTCTGAATACCGAGTACTTGCTCGACTTCGTCCAGCAGCTCAATCGGGTCCCGACCCTCACGGTCGAGTTTGTTGATAAAAGTTAACACCGGGGTATCCCTGAGCCGGCACACCTCCATCAGTTTTATGGTGCGCTGCTCAACTCCCTTGGCAACATCGATGACCATTAGCGCGCTATCGACCGCGGTTAATACCCGATAGGTATCTTCAGAAAAATCCGCATGACCTGGTGTATCGAGCAAATTCACCATCACATCCCGATAGGGAAACTGCATCACCGATGCGGTAACAGAAATTCCACGCTCCTTTTCTAGTGTCATCCAGTCCGAGGTCGCATGACGAGAGGATTTACGGGATTTAACCGTTCCCGCTTGCTGAATCGCGCCGCCAAACAGGAGCAGTTTTTCAGTGAGGGTGGTCTTTCCCGCATCGGGGTGGGAAATGATTGCAAAGGTTCTGCGTTGAACAGAACGGGAGGTGTTTTGATTCATACGGCTTTACATAATTCCATTCATATCCGCAGGGTAGAAACCTGCGAAATTGTGATCACAAAAACCCCAGAAAAATCGAGCCAAATACAGCTATTTGTGCTCAGGGGAAGGGCTTGTTCGGAGTGACTTAGAGAGCGGTGAAATGGCCAGATAAAGCCTTTTAGATGTTGCCAGAAATATCCCGGGACAAGACTACGGCATCTTCACGCTGGGTCAATCCTCGGTAGTAGTTTTTACGCAGGCCAATCTGATCGAAATCAAACTTTCGATAAAGCGCTAACGCAGCTTTATTTGACGGCCGTACCTCAAGGTAAACCACTCTGCCACCCAGGTCACTGGTGATATTCAACACCACCGGTAAAAAGTGTGCCGCATAGCCGCGACGCTGGTATTGCCTGTCAATACCAATATTCAACAGGTGTGCTTCACCCGCCGCAATAGCAACCAGGGAATAACCCACCAGATCAGTGCCATCCCAGAACAGGTGACAGCTATAACCTGCTGCCAAACAGTCGGCAAAGACTTTTTGACTCCAGGGGAAGTCATAAACCTGAGTTTCAATTTGATGCACCAGCGGTAGGTGCTCTTCAAGCATCTGCGTCACTCTCAGACCTGCAGATGGCCGTCCGTCGGTGAGACTGGCCGTATTCACACCCTGATCTGACTGCAGCTCAATAACCACGGCAACCCTACTCTGATAATGGCTGCCTATTATAGCGCCGACGAGCAAACTGAAGGTCATCCCAGGCCTCTGCTTTTCGCTCAGCAGTCTGCATATCTGCCGGGTGGTGAGTAACCACCACTGGAACATGGCCACTACCGAATTCAAAATTTTGACCGCGCATCGCGCGCACAGACTGACCTTCACCCAACAAATAGTTAGCCGCCAAACGCCCCATCGCCAGGATAATTTTAGGCTGCACTAACTCTATCTGATTGTTTAGATGGCCACCGCAAGCCTTGGCCTCCAACCCAGCTGGGTCACGATCCTGATCAGGGCGGCACTTAACAATGTTAGTTAAGTAAACCTGCTCAGAAGAGAGCCCAAGCGCTAGCAACATGTTTGCAAGCAACAGGCCGGGTCGGCCAGAAAAGGGATCATCTGCTTGTTCATCTTCACGGGTTGGAGCCTTGCCCAGAATGAACCAATCCGCCGCCTTATTACCACGACCAACAACCGGCTCTATTCGATGCTGATGCAGCTCACAATT
>JAHRWJ010000022.1 GCA_019090185.1 Immundisolibacteraceae bacterium | reverse complement strand
ACTGTGTGGCCATCTTCTATCAGTTCAATTTGGCGGGCGATTTCGTGGTTTATCGCCTTTTCGACGAACCGGAAGGAATTAATGTTCTTACACTCAGTCCGAGTGCCTAGTTCCTGCTGGCCTTTTGGCCGTACGGACACATTGGCATCACAACGGAATGAGCCTTCCTGCATGTTGCCATCGCTGATCTCTAGGTAACGAACCAGCGAGTGAATTTTTTTCAGGTAAGAGACCGCCTGAGTAGCCGAGCTCATCTCTGGCTCAGAGACAATTTCCAGCAGTGGAGTACCAGATCGGTTCAGGTCTACCCCGGTGTTATCGCCAAAACCGTTGTGAACGGATTTACCGGCATCTTCTTCGAGGTGGGCCCGGGTGACGCCAATGCGTTTGTGCTTGCCGTTGCTCAGGGTAATGTCGATGTGACCTTCATAGACAATCGGCTGCTCGAACTGGCTAATTTGGTAGCCTTTGGGCAGGTCTGGGTAGAAATAGTTTTTACGTGCAAAAACCGATCGTTGATCGATTTGAGCGTCAATGGCCAGTCCTAGCTTAATCGCTGCCTCGACCGGCGCACGGTTGAGCACCGGCAGTACACCGGGTAACGCCAGGTCTACTGCTGAGGCCTGGCTATTAGCCGGCGCCCCATAAGCAGTGGCCGCACCAGAAAAGAGCTTGCTCTGGCAACAGGTCAGTTGGACGTGGATTTCAAGGCCAATAACTGCCTCCCATTCCATTGGTAATCCTCGGTAGTAAAGGCTAAACAGGCTGAAAAATCAGGGGACGAAATTAGCGGCTGATTATACGCCTGCATCGGCCAGAAAAATGAGGTGACCTTGGTAATCGAAACAAAGGGCTGTTAATAGTCAGTTTAATCCGCTGCTTGCGACGGTAGAATGGGCGCTGGCTTTGACTCAGGACGTTATTTTGAAAGGTATTATTCTCGCCGGTGGTTCCGGCACACGACTGCACCCATTGACCTTGACCGTTAGCAAGCAGCTGCTACCTGTTTATGACAAACCGATGGTCTATTACCCGCTCTGCACATTAATGCAGGCCGGTATTCAGCAAGTGTTGGTGATTTCCGACCCACGATCGGTGCCTGCCTATGAACAGTTGTTGGGCGACGGCAGCCAGTGGGGGATGGATATCAGCTATGTTGAACAGCCCTCTCCAGATGGGTTGGCACAGGCATTTACCCTGGGCGCAGACTTCATTGGTGATGATTCTGTCTGTTTGGTGTTGGGCGATAATATTTTTTATGGTCACGGCCTTGGCCAGCAACTCCAGCAGGCAGCCAGTCTTGAATCTGGAGCTGTGGTGTTTGGCTATTACGTAAAAGACCCTGAACGCTATGGGGTGCTTAGTTTCGATGATCAGCAGCGTGTTGTTGATATTGTCGAAAAGCCTTCCAGCCCGGCCTCTAACTATGCAGTTACCGGGCTTTACTTCTATGACAACGAGGTCGTCAACATTGCCAAGGGGTTGGCCCCATCGGCCCGTGGTGAGTATGAAATTACTGACTTAAATCGAGTTTACCTGCAGCGCCAGCAGTTGCAGGTAACCTTGTTGGGGCGGGGGACCGCCTGGTTGGATACGGGAACCCATGATTCGCTGCTCGATGCAGCTAATTTTATTAAGGTGGTGGAGGAGCGCCAAGGGTTGAAAATTGCTTGCCCGGAAGAAATCGCCTATCAGCAGCAATGGATATCGACTCAGCAGTTGAAACAACGTATTGAGAACTTGGGCAAAAGTAGCTACAGCGATTATTTGCTGGCGTTACTAGATAATCGGCGGCCGATTTGAAAATCGAACAGCTGGCTGTCGCAGATGCGTTGTTGATTTCACCTCAAGTGCATGGTGATAGCCGAGGCTTTTTTTATGAGAGCTGGCGTCAGGATGAGTATGCGGAATTAGGCATTGGCCCGGCGTTTGTACAAGATAATCATAGTCGTTCTGGCCGTGGGGTGTTGCGAGGGCTGCATTATCAATTGAGCTGTCCGCAGGGTAAGTTGGTACGGGTTCTAGTCGGTGAAATCTATGATGTGATCGTTGATATGCGCCAGAGCTCACCAACCTTTAAACAATGGGTGGGCGTGACCTTGTCGGCTCAAAACCACCAGATGCTCTGGGTGCCTCCGGGTTTTGCTCACGGTTTTCAGGTGGTCAGTGCGGCGGCTGAAATTGTTTATAAATGCACCGCTTATTATCTGCCAGAAGATGAACATAGCTTGCTCTGGAGTGATCCAGAATTGGCCATAAACTGGCCAATTACTGAGGCACCAGGGTTGTCGACTAAGGACCGTCAGGGTAAGCCATTAAACGTGGCGCCAACCTATTTATGAAAGTACTTCTGACGGGTGCTGGAGGCCAGCTTGGGCTGGCATTGCAGCAGAGTAGGCCGGCAAATATCGAGTTGTTGGCACCGGGCCGCGATCAGCTCGATATTACCGATGTAAAGCAGTTGGAGTATTGGCTGGTTGATCTTGCTCCAGCGTTGATTATTAACTGCGCAGCCTATACCCAGGTAGACCAGGCAGAACAGGATCAGCAGGCAGCCGACCTAATTAACCACCTGGCGGTAAAGTGGCTCGCGGAGCTGGCTGCTAAAACCGGTGCGCGGGTGTTACATATTTCTACCGATTATGTTTTTGACGGTCAGCAGAACAGCCCTTATTCAACATCGGCGGCCTGTGCTCCGCAGGGGGTTTATGGGGCAACCAAATGGCTGGGTGAGCAGGCACTGATTCAGACGCTGCCGGAACAGGGCTCGGTGATTCGTACCAGCTGGCTTTATGCTGGCCATGGCCAGAACTTTTTGCAAACCATGCTCAGGTTGATGTCGGCCCGGTCTAGCCTCTCGGTAGTGGCTGATCAGATAGGCACGCCGACTCATTGTGGGGGGTTGGCGCAGTTTTTGTGGTGGGCGGCCGGGCAGCAGGAACTACCCACGGTGATGCATTGGGCTGATGCGGGGGTTGCCAGCTGGTACGATTTCGCCACCGCGATCATGGAAGAGGCTTGTGGGTTAGGGCTGTTGCCTGCGCCCATTGAGTTGTTGCCGATAGCCAGTCGAGATTATCCGCAAATTGCCCCCAGGCCTGCCTATTCTGTTCTTGATGCTGCCCAGAGCTACCAGCTAGCAGGTATAACCCCTGTTCACTGGCGTAATGGTTTGAGAGCAACGCTTGGGCAGTTGCTAGCTACCGACCAATCTCAATAATTTCTGCTGGGCCAAAGGCCCGGAAAGTTATTCATCAAGGATATGTAGAGTGAGTCAGATTGCATCATGGCTAGTCACTGGCGCTGCAGGTTTTATCGGCAGCAATTTTGTCCATTACTGGTCGAGTCAATACCCGAATGACAAGATCGTGGTGCTCGATTCGCTGACCTATGCGGGCAATCGAAATAACCTGGCTGCTTTGGAAAGCTTGCCGGGGTTTGATTTCGTACAGGGAGATATTACCGATCAAAACCTGGTGGAGTCACTGTTACGTGATCATCAGCTCGGTGGCATCGTCAATTTCGCCGCGGAGTCTCATGTTGATCGATCCATCACCGGTCCCAGTGCTTTTGTAACGACCAATATTGTCGGCACTCAAAGTCTGCTAGAGGCGGCGCGTCAGGT